>JAGXSN010000176.1 GCA_018333815.1 Sulfuritalea sp.
CGCCCCGAGGTGCGGCCGGCGGCGGCGCCGGCCAACGGCAGCATTTACAACGTCGCGACGGCGCGCCCGCTGTTCGAGGACCGCCGCGCCCGCCTGGTCGGCGACACCCTCACCATCAACATCAGCGAAAGGACGGCGGCGGCGAAGAAGTCCGACACCAAGGCCGACCGCAGCCACGACATGTCGCTCGGCGTGCCGACCGTCGCCGGCCTGCCGTTCAAGACCTTCCAGGGCGCGAGCCTGGCCGCCAACAGCGGCATGGCTTTCGAGGGCTCGGGAGAGAACACCTCCTCGAACAACTTCACCGGCACCCTGACGGTGACGGTGATCGAGGTTTATCCCAACGGCAACCTGCTGGTGTCCGGCGAGAAGCAGATCGGCCTCAAGGAAGGCGAGGAGTTCATCCGCTTCTCGGGCGTGGTCAATCCGATCACCATCACCGCGGCCAACACGGTGTCATCGACGCAGGTGGCCGATGCGCGCATCGAATACAAGGCCAACGGCTTCCTCGACTCGGCCCAGGTGATGGGCTGGCTCGGGCGATTCTTCCTCAGTTTCCTGCCATTTTGACCCACCCCGCAAACCTTCGCTGCGCTCGGTTCTGTGCAGCAAAACCGCATCCCGCTTCGCGGCACCAGCCTTCGGCTGTCCTGCGGCCTGCGGCCTGGTCCCCTCAAGAGGCAAGAAACTCTTGGGGCGGCCCGGCGAGTTTCTGGAGAGATTACCGACATGAGCACCGTACATAAAGTCCTGATCGGCCTGATGGGGCTGTTCGCCGCCCTGCTGGTGGCCGACGCCGCGCGCGCCGAACGTCCCGAGCGGATCATGGAGATCGCCTCGATCGCCGGGGTGCGCAGCAACCCGCTGGTCGGCTACGGCGTGGTGGTCGGTCTCGACGGCAGCGGCGACCAGACCACGCAGACGCCGTTCACGGTGCAGAGCATGATCAACATGCTCTCGCGCCTGGGCGTGACCCTGCCGCCGGGCCAGACCCTGCAGCTCAAGAACGTCGCCGCCGTGGTGGTCACGGCCGAGCTGCCGCCCTTCGCGCGCAACGGCCAGACGCTCGACGTGACGGTCTCGTCGATCGGCAACGCCAAGTCGCTGCGCGGCGGCACGCTGGTGCTGACGCCGCTCAAGGGGGCGGACGGCAACGTCTATGCGTTGGCGCAGGGCAACGTGGTGGTGGTCGGGGCGGGCGCGGCCGGCGCCGGCGCACGCACCAGCGTCAATCATCTTGCCGCCGGCCGCGTCGTCGATGGCGCCACGGTCGAGCGCGAGGTGCCGATGCCGGTGGGACAGGGCGACTTCGCCGGCATCGAGCTGCACCGCAGCGATTTCGCCACGGCGCAGCGGGTGGTGCTGGCGATCAACAACGCGCTGGGCGCCGGCACTGCCAGCGCCGTCGATGGCCGGCGCATCCACGTGCGCCTGCCGGCCAGCGCCGACGAGCGCGTCGCCTTCCTCGGCGCGGTCGAGAATCTGACCGTGACCCCGGCGCCGCTGCCGGCCAGGGTGATCATCAACGCGCGCACCGGCTCGATCGTGATGAACCGGACCGTCACGATCGAGGCCTGTGCGGTCGCGCACGGCAATCTTGCCGTGACCGTCAGCGCCGACCATCGCGTCAGCCAGCCCGCACCGTTCGCGGCGGGGCAGACCGTGGCCGTGACCAACGCGACCATCGACGTGCGCCAGGAAGAGCGGCAACTGGTCGCCCTGCCGGCGGGCGCGCAGCTCGCCGACGTGGTCAAGGCCCTCAATGCCGTCGGGGCCAACCCGCAGGATCTGATCGCCATCTTGCAGGCGATGAAGATGTCCGGCTCGCTGCGCGCCGAGCTGGAGATCATCTAATACGGCGGGGATTGCCGTCATTCTCCGGCCTTTGCCGCTGCCGCGTTGAGGCAAGCTGCCCGGATGATCTCAGGCGCCGCCATCCCCTCGGTTTTCGACGCCCAGGCGCTCGCGCGGCTGCGCACCGATCTGGGCAAGGGCGACCCGCAGGCCCTCAAGGCCGCGGCGCGCCAGTTCGAGGCGGTGCTGCTGCAAGTGATGCTCAAGTCGATGCGCGCCGCGACGCCGCAGAACGGGCCGTTCGACAGCGACCAGACCCGCTTCTACCAGGAGCTGCTCGATGCCCAGCTCGCCCAGATGATGGCGGCCAGGGGCGCTACCGGGCTGGCGGCGGTGATCGAAAGGCAGCTGGCCGGCGCCGCCGCGACGCAGGCGCCGACCGGGGAAGAAGGATTCCCTCTGGCGCCGCCCGCGCGATCCTTCCCGTTCCAGAACGAGCAGCGCGCCCTGCCCCTGCCCGGCGCCGACGTGTCGCCGCCGGCGCTCCCGCTCGAGGGCAGTCCCGTGCGGCCCGTGCTGCCGGAGGGCGTTACCCGCGCCGTCCCGTCGGCGCCGAGTTTTGTCACGAATGTCTGGCCGTATGCGGTCGCTGCGAGCCGGACGACCGGCATCCCGGCGCATTTCCTCGTTGGCCATGCCGCGCTCGAAAGCGGCTGGGGCAGGTCGGAGCCGCGTTTCGCCGACGGCCGGCCGAGCCACAACCTGTTCGGCATCAAGGCCGGCGGCGGCTGGACGGGAGCCGCGGTCGAGGCGACCACCACCGAGTACGTCAATGGCGTCGCCGAGCGCCGCGTCGAGCGCTTCCGCGCCTACGGCTCCTATGCCGAAGCCTTCGGCGACTATGCCCGGCTGCTCGCCCAGTCGCCGCGCTACGCGGAAATCCTCGGCAGCCGCGATCCCGCCGGCTTCGCCCAGGGCCTGCAGCGCGCCGGCTACGCCACCGACCCGGCCTACGCCAGCAAGCTCGAGCGCGTGATCGGCAGTCTCACCCTGTCGTTGGCAGGCGCCCCGGGCGCCTGATTTTCCGGGCGCCCTGCCGCCGCTGGCACGCTGGTTGCTCCATCTGCCGGCACGCGCTCAATCGGCGGCAGTTCTTGCCGTTAACGACACATCTCCCGGAGCCGGACCATGAGCACTCTCAACGTCGCCATCAGTGGGCTGAACGCAGCGCGGATCGGCCTGCTGACCACCAACCACAACATCGCCAACGCCTCTACCCCAGGCTACAGCCGCCAGCAGATTTTCCAGACGACGAACACGCCGATGTTCACCGGCGCCGGCTTCATCGGGCAGGGAACCAGCGTCGAGACGGTGCGGCGCCTCTACAGCCAGCAGCTGAACGAGCAGGTGCTCTCCGCCAGCACCGGCGCGGCCGAAATGGACAGCTACCTCGCCCAGATCCGCCAGATCGACAACCTGCTGGCCGATCCGAGCGCCGGGCTGTCGCCCGCGCTGTCCGGTTTCTTCGGGGGGGTGCAGGAGGCGGCCGCCCATCCCGCCTCCCTGCCGGCCCGCCAGTCGATGCTCTCGGCCAGTCAGGCGCTGGTTGCGCGCTTCCAGGCCATCGACCTGCGCCTGGCGGAAATCGGCCAGGGCGTGAATGCGATGATCGCCAGCGAGGTGACGGCGATCAATGCCTTCGCGCGCCAGATCGCCGACATCAACCAGCGCGTCGTCCTGGCCCAGGCCGCCGGTCCCGGCCAGCCCGCCAACGACCTGCTCGACCAGCGCGACCGGCTGATCGCCGACCTCAACACCAAGATCCGCGCCACGACCCTCCTGCAAAGCGACGGCACCTACAGCGTGTTCATCGGCAGCGGCCAGCCGCTGGTGGTCGGCACGGTTCCCTTGGCGCTGCAGGCGGTGCCGTCGCCGACCGATCCGCAACGCATCGTCGTCGCGGTGCAGACGCCCGCGGGCGGCGCCATTCTCATGCCGGAGTCGCTGCTGGCCGGCGGATCGCTCGGCGGCCTGCTCAAGTTCCGCAGCGAGTCGCTCGACGACGCCCGCAGCGACCTCGGCCAGATCGCCCTGACGCTCGCGCGGGATTTCAACGCCCAGCACCGGCTCGGCCAGGACCTCGATGGCGATCTCGGCGGGGACTATTTCGACCTGAGCGCGATCGGCGTGACCCAGCGCGCCGGCGATCTCGCCCTGGCGATCGCCAGCCCGCGCGATATCGCGCTCGCCGCGCCGATCCGCACGGCAACGCCCCTGACGAATACCGGCACAGGCAGCATCAGCGCGGGTATCGCTTTGGACGCAACCAATCCAAATTTGTGGACGACGACGACGCTCAACTTCGTTGCCGGCGGCTATCAGATCAACGGAGCCGGCCCCGTTATCGCCCATGCACCGGGTGCGAACATCGACCACAACGGCTGGCGGGTTGTTGTATCCGGCACTCCGGCAGCGGGCGATGTGTTTACCATCGAACGCAATTCCGCCGGCGTCGCCGACAACCGCAACGCCATGCTGCTGGGCGCCTTGCAGACGGCAAACACGATGGCGGGCGGCACTGCCACCTACCAGTCGGCCTACTCGACGCTCGTCGCGCAGATCGGCAACCGGGCGCGCGAAGTCGAGATCACCGGGCAGGCGCAGCAAAGCCTGCTCCAGCAGGCGCAGACGGCGCGCGACCGGATGTCCGGCGTCAATCTCGACGAGGAAGCCGCCAACCTGCTGCGCTACCAGCAGGCCTACCAGGCCGCGGCCAAGGTGATCGGGATCGCCGGCACGCTGTTCGAAGAAATCCTCGCCCTGGGAAGATAAGCCATGAGAATCGCCACCAGCATGATCTTCGATGCGGGCGTCGCCAGCATCAACAGGCAGTGGTCCCAACTGCTGCACTTGCAGCAGCAAGTGGCCTCCGGCCGGCGCATCCTTACGCCCGCCGACGACCCGGTGGCGGCGGCGCGCGCCCTCGAGGTGACGCAGTCCGCGGATATCCTGAGCCAGTTTTCGACCAACCAGAAAAATGCCGTTTCCGCCCTGGGACTGGCGGAAGCCCAGCTGACGAGTCTCAACGACATGTTTGCGCGCCTCAAGGAACTGACCGTGCAGGCCGGCAATGCGACCCTGTCGGCAAACGATCGCCAATCGATCGCCTTCGAGCTGCGCGCGCGTTTCGACGAACTGCTCGGCATTGCCAATGCCGCCGACGGACAGGGGCAATACCTGTTCTCCGGCTTCATGGGCGCCACCAAGCCCTTTGCCGGCACGGTCGAAGGCGGCGTCGCGTATGCCGGCGACGACGGCCAGCGGAAACTCCAGGTCTCCGCCACGCGCATGCTGGAAGTGAGCGATTCCGGGCGCGACATTTTCCAGCGCATCCGCAACGGTAACGGCACGTTCGTCACCGCCTACGGCGCCGGCAACACGGGCGCCGGCATCATCGACGCCGGCAGCGTGACCGGCAACTTCGTCGCCGACACCTACACCGTCAGTTTCGCGCCCTCCGCCGGCGGTCTCGACTACACCGTCACGGGCGCGGCTTCCGGCGTGGTCGCCACCGGCGTTTACCGCAGCGGTGCAGCGATCGGCTTCAACGGCGCGACCGTGACGATCACCGGCAGCCCGGCGGCGGGCGACACGTTCACCATTGCGCCCAGCGCGACCCAGGGCGTGTTCGAAACGCTCGGCCGGCTGATCCTGGCGCTCGAATCGAACTCGGCGCTGCCGGCGGATGCGGCGAAATACGCCAACGAAGTCGGCTTTGCGCTGCGCGATCTGGATCAGGCCAACGACAATTTCCTGCGCGTGCGTTCGATGATCGGCAGCCGCATGAGCGAGCTCGAATCGCTCGGTCAGATCAACCAGGATCTGCGTCTCCAATACCAGCAGACCCTGTCGCAGCTGCAGGATCTCGACTATGCAAAAGCGATTTCAGACCTGACGCGCAAGCAGACCGACCTGCAGGCCGCGCAACAGTCCTTCGTGAAGATATCGCAGCTATCCTTGTTCAACTACTTGTGATGAGGCCATTTCTCGTGCCGTCCCGCCAGCGCCGACACTGTTGGCCCCCCACGCTCGCAACCCCGGCTCGCTGCCCCCCACGGGGGAAGCGTCGGCTTGGGGCGGCCCTGCGCCGGCTTGATTGGCCCCCCACGCTCGCAAACCCGGCTCGCTGCCCCCCACGGGGGGGGCGTCGGCTTGGGGCGGCCCTGCGCCGGCTTTCGACGATTTCCGTCGTGGTCATGCTGCTGGCCGGCTGCGCGCAGAACCCGGCCGCGGTGAGGGCCGACGGCGTCGGCGCCAAGGCGAGCGAGGCGGTGGCCAAGGCCGCCGCCAACGTGATCGGCGCTCCGCTGATTCCCGACGCGACAATCCAGCTCGGACCGTCGGTGTCCTATCCGCTCGAGAAGCTGGTCTACTGGGGAATCTGGGTCGGCGCCGCCTGGCTGATCCTCGATCCGCTCGCGCCCAACTGGCGCATCGAGGAAACCCGCCTGCCCGAGGATCACGTCCACTTCCGCATGGAGATGAAGCGCTACTACAGCGGCGGCGCCGGCGAGGCGCGGGTGGTGTTCGACCAGCGCGCCCGCGCCCTGATGCGCGCGGGCGGCTACGGCGGTTACGAGATCGTCGAGTATTCCGAGGGAATCGAGTCCGCGCTGTTCGGCGCGCAGCGCACCGCCGCCGGGGTGGTCCGGTTCAGGCGAACGGCGGGCTGATCAGCCCGCCGCCGCGCGCAGCACGGCATCCAGGGCGCGGAAGGTCTGGTCGAACAGGCGCTCCAGCGCCGCGCCGAAGAACGGGATCGAGAACATCAGCACGAGGAAGCCGGCCATCAGCGTGACCGGAAAGCCCACCGCGAAGATGTTGAGCTGCGGCGCGACGCGGGCGAGCACGCCCATCGCCAAGTTGGCGATCAGCAGGGCGGCGATCATCGGCAGCGCCAGCAGCAGCCCCGCGGAAAACAGCACCGAGGACCAGGCCAGCAGCGCGGCGATGCCGCCGGCGGCGAACGGGGCGGGGGCGATCGGCAGCAGGCGGAAACTCTCGACCAGCACATGCAGCGTCAGCAGATGGCCGTTCATGGCCAGGAAGATCAGCATCGTCAGCAGGCCGAGGAATTCGGAAATCACCGGCGTCTGTCCCGCATTCTGCGGATCGTAGAAGATGGCGAAGGACAGGCCCATCTGCACGCCGATCAGGTCGCCGGCGAGGTCGACCGCGGCAAACGCCAGGCGCAGGCTGAAGCCCATCAGCACGCCGATCACAATCTGCTGGGCGAGCATCCCCAGGCCGAGCCACGAGCCGGGCGCGACGGGCGGCATCGGCGGCAGCACCGGCACGATCGCCAGGGTGATGACGAGGCCGGTCACCAGCCGGATGCGCTGGGGCTGGGCGACGCTGTTGAAGATCGGCGCGCTCGCCAGCAGGCCGAAAATGCGCGCGAGGGGAAACAGGAAGGCGCTGATCCAGGCGTCGAGTTGCGCGCTGGTGAACGCGATCATCCGATCATGCCCGGAATCGATCCGAACAGGCGCCGGACGAAGTCCACCAGCACCGCGATCATCCACGGCCCGGCGACGACCAGCGTGATGAAAACGGCGACCAGCTTGGGCACGAAGGAAAGCGTCGCCTCGTTGATCTGCGTGGCGGCCTGGAAGATCGAGATCACCAGGCCGGTGGCGAGCGCGGCGATGAACAGCGGGGCGGAGATCATCAGCATCACTTCGACGGCCTGGCGGCCGATATCGATGACGGTGGTGGGGGTCATGGCGAATTTCTCAGCCGAAGCTCGTGACGAGCGAACCGATGATCAGCTGCCAGCCATCGACCAGCACGAACAGCATGACCTTGAACGGCAGGGCGACGATCACCGGCGACATCATCATCATGCCCATCGACATCAGCACCGAGGCGACCACCATGTCGATGATGAGGAAGGGGATGAAGATGATGAAGCCGATCTGGAAGGCGGTCTTGAGCTCGGAAGTGACGAAGGCGGGGATCAGAACGCGCATGGGGATGGCGGCGGCGTTTTCCGGCGGCGGCGAGCGCGAGATCTTTGTGAACAGGGCCAGGTCGGCGTCGCGCGTCTGGCGCAGCATGAATTCGCGCAGCGGCACGGCGCCGCGTTCGACCGCCTCCGGGAAGTTGATCTTGTTTTCCGCCAGCGGCAGATAGGCGTCGTGGTAGATCTTCTCGCCCACCGGCGCCATGATGAAAAAGGTGAGGAACAGCGCCAGTCCCACCAGCACCTGGTTGGGCGGCGAGGTCTGGGTGCCGAGCGCGTGGCGCAGCAGGGAGAAGACGATGATGATGCGCGTGAAGCTGGTCATCATCAGCAGCAGGGCGGGCAGGAAGGTGAGACTGGTGATCAGCAGCAGGGTCTGGATCGACAGCGACCACTGCGTGCCGCCGCCGGGGGCCGGCGTGCTGGTGAGCGCGGGCATGGCCTGCGCGAACGCCAGTTCGGGCAGCGCGCCGCAGGCGATCAGCAGCGGCGCCAGCAGCGCGACCGGACTACCTTTGCCCACGACGCTGTTCGGCGATCCGCCTCAGCCAGGCGGGAAACTCGCCTGCCGCGGGCGGTTGTGCGCCGGCCGGCAGATCCTGGCGCGGGATTTCGGCCAGCGTGGTGACCTGGCCCGGCGCGACGCCGAGCACCAGCCAGCTGCTGCCCAGTTCGAGGATGACCACGCGCTCGCGCTGCCCCACGGCGACCCCGGCCACGACGCGCATCAGGCCGGCGGCCGGCCCGCGCGGCTGGTTGATCCGCTTGAGCAGCCACAGGGCGCCGAGCAACAGCGCCAGCACCACGACCAGGCCGAACGCCATCTGCAGGACGCTGGCGCCGAGATCGAGGGGCGCGGGCGGCAGGGTCGGCGGCGGGGCGGCGCCGGCGCCGCCCTCGGCGGCCCGGGCGAGGGAAGGAAGCAGCAGGGCGAACGGGACGACGCGCGGCGACATGGCCACGAAGCTTATGCCCGGCCCGCCGGGGCGATGGCCGGAATAAGCGGCAAAAGCGCAGCCTTACCGGTTCAGCTTGCGCATGCGCTCCTGCGGCGTGATGACATCGGTGAGGCGGATGCCGAACTTGTCATTGACCACGACCACCTCGCCCTGGGCGATCAGGGTGCCATTCACCAGCACGTCCATCGGCTCGCCGGCCAGGCCGTCGAGTTCGACCACCGAGCCGTGCGCGAGCTGGAGCAGGTTGCGGATCGAAATTTTCGTCCGGCCGAGCTCGACCGTCAGATGCACGGGAATATCGAGGATCAGGTCGAGGCCCTGGTTGGCCTTGGGGTTCGCCCCGCCGCTGAGTTGATCGAACACCTTGGCGGCGGGGGCCGCCGCGGCCTGGGCCTT
>JAGXSN010000177.1 GCA_018333815.1 Sulfuritalea sp.
AACGCGCCTGGGCCGATTTTTTCGCCAGCGCGGCGATCAGCCGGCCCAGCCGCTGCTCGTCCTGCCTGAGGGTTCGGATATCGCGGCGCTGGGCCTGGATCTGGCCGGAGATCTTCGCCAGCGCGTCCCGACGTTCCTGCTGGCGCCGGCGCAGGTTGGCGCGCTCCGCCTCCTCGCGTTGCGCCAACTCCGCAAGCCTTTCGCCGCGCCGCTGCACCTCGGCCGCAAGCCGCCGGGTTTCCGTCGCGTCGTGACGCAACGCGGCAATCCGATCGGCCTGGGCACGTGACAGGAGCGCCAGGAAATGACGATCGCGCTCCGGCGCGCGGCGATCGCCTCCGGCCAGCAGCTCCGCCAGCGGGTTGGCGGCGCCGGGGCGGAATTGGTCACGCAGCAGCCGGGCCAGCTGTTCCTGACGCGCGGCGGTGTGGGCGGTAAGCCGCTCCAGCTGGCCTTGATGCGCCGTCAGCTCGGCGCTCGCCGCGCCGCGCTCTCCCTCCAGCGACCTCAGCTTGCGCACGCTGGCGGCGACCGCCCTCTCGGTTTCGCGCAGCCGGGCAGTCGCGGCGGCCCGGGACGCCTCGGCGTCCTTGAGCTTCTTCTCCAGCGCCTGGCGCTGCTCGCGCACCGCTTCCAGCCGGGCTCTCTCGCGCTCCCCCGCCGCCGGCGCCGGACCGGGCTGGATCAGCAAGACCAGCGCCAGCAGGCAGGCCGCTCCGGCGCGGCGCAGGGCACGGCACCCCCCTCCCGCGCCGGGCCGCGGGATTGTTGCGTCAGTCTGGCAGGGGTCGGCGCCGGAGGGGGGCAACATCGACAGGACATTCCAATCCAAGTATGATTGCGCGGCCTCCGGGCGGGCTGGCCCGAACACGCGACGTATATTCAACCATGGCAACCACGGCATTCGACGACCTGGTCGATCATAACGAACACATCCTGATCGCGGCGCGCGCGCTGAAGGCGATTTCGCATCCGCTGCGCCTGAAGATCCTTTGCGTCGTCGGCGATCAGGAGGTGTGCGTGCAGGACATCGTCGAGGCCGTCGGCACCTCCCAGAGCAACATTTCGCAGCATCTCGCCATCCTGCGCGACAAGGGCGTGCTGACCACGCGCAAGGATGCCAACCGGGTTTTTTACCGTGTCGCCGACCAGCGCACCCTGCAATTGATCGTGATGATGCGCGAGGTTTTCTGCGGCGTGTCGAACCGGTCCTGATCACTTTTTCATCTCTCCACGGAAAGCGGAATGGATTTCATCCAGCAGAACCTGATCTGGGTCGGACTCGCGGCGGCCAGCGGCGGCATGCTGCTCTGGCAGATCCTGAGCGGGGCGGGGCGCAGGAACCTTTCGGTCGGCGACGCCACGCTGATGATGAACCGCCAGGACGCGCTGGTCATCGACGTGCGGGAAACCGCCGAGTGGTCGGCGGGCCATATCCCGAACGCCCGCCACATCGCACTCGGCCATCTCGGCAAGCGCCTGGCGGAAATCGAGAAGCACAAGGACAAGCCCGTGATCCTCGTCTGCGCCAGCGGCCATCGTTCCGGCACCGGCTGCGGCACGCTCAGAAAAGCCGGGTTCCAGCAGGTGTTCAACCTTCACGGCGGCATGCGCTCCTGGAGCGAAGCCGGGCTGCCGGTGAGCAAAAAGTAGGCTCCGCCATGGCCCGGGTCGAGATGTATGCCACCGCGGTCTGCCCCTACTGCGTGCGCGCCGAGGCGCTGCTGCGGCGCAAGGGCGTGACCGAGGTCGAGAAAATCCGCGTTGACCTCGATCCGGCGAAACGCCAGGAAATGGCAGCCCGCGCCCCCGGCGCCCGCACCGTGCCGCAGATCTTCATCGGCGGCCTGCATGTCGGCGGCTGCGACGACCTGCACGAACTCGACCGGCAGGGCAGGCTCGATCCCCTGCTCGCCCAATAACCCCACCCTTCAGGACCATCATGAGCGAACAAGCGCAAGACAACGCCCCGGTTTTCGGCATCGAAAAAATCTACGTCAAAGATCTTTCCCTGGAGTTGCCCAACGCGCCGCACTGCTTCCTCGAGCGCGAGCAGGCCCGGATCGACTTGCAGCTGCAGACCGGCGGCGAGGCGGTCGGCGACGGCATTTTCAATGTCGTGCTGATGCTCACCGTCACCGCCAAGGTCGGCGAGAAGACCCAGTTTCTCATCGAAGCCGCCCAGGCCGGCATCTTCCAGATCCGCAACGTGCCGCAGGAGGAGCTCGAGCCGATCGTCGCGATCGCCTGCCCGAACATCCTGTTTCCTTACGCCCGCGAGACCGTCTCCGACGCCATCACGCGCGCCGGCTTCCCGCCGGTGCTGCTCGCCCCGGTCAATTTCGAGGCGATCTATCGCCAGCGGCTCGAGCAGCAACAAGCTTCGGGACCGCACGAAATTCCGATCCAGTGATGCGTGGCAGCCTCGTCGCCCTGCTGCTGTCGGCCGGCGCGGCCCACGCGATCGACTATCGCTCGGTGGGCGAGGCGGCGGTGCTCTACGACGCGCCATCGCAGAAGGCCCGGCCGTTGTTCGTCATCGCTCCCGGCACGCCCGTCGAAGCGGTCGTCAGTCTCGACGTCTGGGTCAAGGTGCGCGACATGCAGGGCGACATGGCCTGGATCGAAAGGCGTCAACTCGCCGACCGGCGCATGCTGCAGGTGCGCGCCGGCGGCGCCCAGATCCGCGCCGAGGCGAGCGACGCCGCCGCCCTGGTCTTCCAGGCCGAACCGGACGTGGTGATCGAGCTGGTCGAGAGCGCCCCCCCCGGCTGGGCCCGGGTGCGCCATCGCGACGGCCAGCAGGGCTACGTCAAGGTCGGCCAGGTCTGGGGTTTATGAAGATTGCCATCCTGGGCGCCGGCGCCTGGGGCACCGCGCTCGCACTTTCCTTTTCCGGCCGCCACGCGGTCGCCCTGTGGACCTGGCACGCCGACCATGCCGAGGCGATGCGGCGGGCGCGCGCGAACACCCAGTTCCTGCCCGGCCACCCCCTGCCCGACGCTCTCGTCATCAGCGCCGACCTTGCCGAGGCGCTCGCCGGCGCCGAACTGGCGCTGATCGCCACGCCGATGGCCGGCCTGCGCGCCACCGCCGCGGAGCTCGCCCGGCGCGCTCCGCGCCTGCCTTTCCTCTGGGTCTGCAAGGGCCTGGAGGCCGGCACCGGGCTGCTGCCGCACCAGGCGGTCGCCGTCGTCCATCCGCAGGCCACCTGCGGCGCGCTGACCGGCCCCAGCTTCGCCGTGGAAGTGGCGCGCGGCCTGCCCGCCGCCGTCACCCTCGCATCCGCCGACGCGGGGTTCGCCGACCGCCTGGTGCACAGCCTGAGCGGGCCGCGCCTGCGTCTTTACGCCAACGAGGATGTCATCGGCGCCGAGGTCGGCGGCGCGGTGAAGAACGTCATGGCCATCGCCACCGGCATTTGCGACGGGCTCGGCCTGGGCCTGAACGCGCGCGCCGCCCTGATGACGCGCGGCCTGGCCGAAATCTGCCGCTTCGGCGGCGCGCTCGGCGCGCGGGCGGAAACCTTCATGGGCCTCGCCGGCATGGGCGACCTGATCCTCACCTGCACCGGCGACCTGTCGCGCAACCGGCGCGTCGGCCTGGCGCTCGCCGCCGGCCGGCCGCTCGAGCAGATTCAGCGCGAACTCGGTCATGTGGCCGAGGGCGTATCCACCGCCCGCGAGGTCGACCGGCGCGCGGCGGCAGCGGCCATCGACATGCCGATCACCGCCACGGTGTGCGCGGTGCTCGACGGCGGTCTGGCCCCGACCGCGGCGGTCGAGCGGCTGATGAACCGCGAGCCGCGCCACGAATAGTCGGCGCCGGCGGGACGGCCCCGGCCGGCCAACGCTCTCCCGCATTCGCAGATATTGGGCGGAGTTTCCGGCTGATATGCGGCGATCCGGGCCGTCCGGCTGTGGCAAGCTGGGAGCCCCACAGCGTATCCCATCACCCGATTCCCATGGCGCGACCGGAGAAGATTCGACTCGGCGATCTGCTGGTCCAGCAGAACGTCATCACCGACGAGCAGCTCAAGCTTGCGCTCGCCGAACAGAAGAAGAGCGGCCGCAAGCTCGGCCGCGTCCTGGTCGAAGCGGGCTACGCCACGGAGGACGGCATCGCGCGCGCCCTGGCGCGCCAGCTCGGCGCCGAGTTCGTCGACCTCAAGACCTTCCAGCCCCGTCCCGAACTGGTGAAGCTGCTGTCGGAAGCGCAGGCGCGCCGCTTCCGCGCGCTGGTGCTGGAGGAACGGGACGGCCTGCTGCGGGTCGGCATGTCCGACCCCTCGGATCTGGCCGCCTTCGACGAGATCGCCCGCATCGTCCGGCGCGACATCGACCTGGCCGTCGTTGCCGAAGGCCAGCTGCTGCCGCTGCTCGACCGCGTCTATCGCCGCACCGAGGAAATCTCCAATCTCGCCAAGGATCTCACCCAGGAGATGGGCGACATTCCGGTCGAATTCGGCGCGGTGCTCGGACTGACGCCCGGCGCCGAGGATGCGCCGGTCGTGCGCCTGCTGCAAACCGTGTTCGAGGAGGCGCAGAAGACGCGCGCCTCCGACATCCATGTCGAGCCGCAGGAAAAGTCGCTGACGATCCGCTTCCGCATCGACGGCGTGCTGCATGTCCAGACCGAGGCCGACGCCAAGATCGCTCCGGCCCTGGTGCTGCGCCTCAAGCTCATGTCCGGCCTCGACATCTCGGAAAAGCGCCTGCCGCAGGACGGCCGCTTCAACCTCAAGCTGCGCGGCGCCAGCGTCGATGTGCGCATCTCGACCATGCCGACCCAGCACGGCGAATCCGTGGTGCTGCGCCTGCTGGCCCAGAACACCGGCCTGCTGCAGCTCGACCGGCTCGCCATGCCGCCGCATGTGCTGGCGCGCTTCCGCCACGCGATTGCCCGGCCCTCCGGCATCGTGCTGGTCACCGGCCCGACCGGCTCGGGCAAGACCACCACGCTCTACGCGGCGATGAACGAGATCAACAGCCCGGAGAAAAAGATCATCACCGTCGAGGATCCGGTCGAATACCGGCTGCCCGGCCTCAACCAGGTGCAGGTGCACGAGAAGATCGGCCTCTCCTTCGCCCGCGTGCTGCGCTCGGCGCTGCGCCAGGACCCGGACATCATCCTGGTCGGCGAGATGCGCGACCAGGAAACCGCCGAGATCGGCATGCGCGCCGCGATGACCGGCCACCTGGTGCTGTCCACCCTGCACACCAACGACGCGCTGTCGACGCCGATCCGCCTGCTCGACATGGACGTGCCGCGCCACATGGTCGCGCTGTCGATCCAGCTGGTGCTGGCCCAGCGCCTGGTGCGGGTGATCTGCCCGAACTGCAGCGCCCCGCACCCGCTCGAGCCCCACGAACGGGAATGGCTGCGCTACGAACTGGGCGACGGCGTCGACCGGCATCCCTACGCGAAGGGGGCCGGCTGCGCCCACTGCGCCAACACCGGGTATCAGGGGCGCCAGGCGGTCTATGAATTTCTCGAAATGACCAATGCGCTGGTCGAGGCCGCCAACCACGGCGACCCGAGCGAGTTCGTCCGGCTCGGCCGCCAGCAGATGAGCGGCAACACCCTGCGGCGCGACGCCGTGCGGCAGGTCACCGCCGGCCGCACCACCGTCGACGAGGCGATGCGCATCGCCACGCCGCTCGACGAGTAGGGCGGGACCCGGCCATGCCCGCATTCAGCTATCGCGGCCGCAACGGCGCCGGCGAAGCCATCAGCGGCGTGCTCGAAGGGGCGAGCGCGGCGGCGGTCGCGGACCTGCTGTTCGGCAGCGGCATCACGCCGACCGAGATCAAGCCGGCCCCCGGCGGCGCGGCGCAGAAGGGCGCCGCCGCGGGCGGCTTCAACCCGTTCGCGCCGGCCGTCCGGCATGTCGACATCCTGCTGTTCTCGCGCCAGCTCTACACGCTGCTGAAAGCCGGAGTGCCGATCATGCGCGCCCTCGTCGGCCTGCAGGAATCGAGCGCCAACCCGGCCATGCGGGCCGTGCTCGGCCAGCTGCGCGAAAGCCTCGATTCCGGCCGCGACCTGTCGATGTCGCTGGCGCGCCACCCGAAAATCTTTACGCCGTTCTACCTGGCCATGGTGCGCGTCGGCGAGGCGACCGGCCGGCTCGAGGAGGTGTTCCTGCGCCTGTTCGAACATCTCGAGTTCGAGCGCTTCATGCGCGAACAGGTCAAAGCGGCGCTGCGCTACCCGACGTTCGTGGTCGTCGCCATGGCGGTGGCGATGTTCGTCGTCAACATCTGGGTCATTCCGGCCTTCGCCAGTGTCTTCGCCGGCTTCGGCGCCGAACTGCCGCTGATGACCCGGCTGCTGATCGGGGTCTCGAACTTCATGGTGGCCTGGTGGCCGGCCCTGCTCGTCGGCATCGCCGGCGCGGGCGCGGGCTTCCGTTCCTGGGTCCGCACGCGCCGCGGCAAGTATCTGTGGGACAGGTTCAAGCTGCGCCTGCCGATCGCCGGCAAGATCGTGCAGAAGGCCACGCTGGCCCGTTTCGCCCGCAGCTTCGCCCTCGCCGCCCGTTCCGGGGTGCCGATCATCCAGGCGCTCGCCACCGTGGCGCAGACCGTCGACAACGATTTCGTCGCCGAGAAGATCGAACGGATGCGAAACAATGTCGAGCGCGGCGAATCGGTGCTGCGCGCCGCCATCGCCGCCGGCGCCTTCACGCCGGTGGTGCTGCAAATGATCGCGGTCGGCGAGGAGTCCGGCGCGCTCGACGAGATGATGGAGGAAATTTCCGGCATGTATCAGGGCGAGGTCGAATACGAGCTCAAGACGCTCGCCCAGCAGATCGAGCCGATCCTGATCGTGCTGCTCGGCGCCATGGTGCTGGTCCTCGCGCTCGGCATCTTCCTGCCGCTGTGGGATCTCGGTGCGGTGGCAACGGGGAAATGATCCGGCGTCGCCGTGTCGCCCGGGGTTTCAGCCTGCTCGAACTGGTGGTCGTCGTCGCCGTCATCGCGGTGCTGGCCGCCGTTTTGCTCGACCGCCTGATCGCGCTGGAGCGCGAAGCCGAGCGCACCGAGGTGGCCCTGACCCTGCGCAACCTCCAGACCGGCATGCAGCTCGCGGTCGGCGCGCAGATCGTGCGCGGCCGGGAGGCCGAGCTGCACGCCCTGCTGGAAAAAAACCCCATCGAGTTTCTCGGCATCCCGGTCGGCGCCGGCGGGACGGCCCGCTGGAGCTACGATCCAGGACAGCGCGTCCTGGCCTATGTCCCCCGCCAACCCGCGGCCTTCGGCGGCCAAACGCAATTGCGCTGGCGCTACGTCGGCCGCCAGGACGCCCACGGCCGGGTGGTCGGCCTGCGGATCGAGGCCCTCGATTGAAGCCCTCAATTAGGGTCATTTCCTGCCGTTAATCAGAGGCGGTCATGTCTAACCAAAGGAGTATCCTGAACGACCATGAAAACCTCTCTCGACCTCCGTCCGGCAACACGCGGCTTCACCCTGATCGAGCTGGTGATCGTCATCACCATACTCGGCATCCTCGCCGCGATCGCCTTGCCCAAGTTCGTTTCCCTGCAAAGCGATGCGCGCATCGCCAAACTGATGGCCGCGCGCGGCGCGGTGAATGCCGCCGCGGCGATCGTCCATGCCGGCTATCTGGCGCGCGGCGGCGTGGCCGATGGCGCAGCCTGTCCGGGAGGGGGCGGCGCCGCGACGAATGCCGTCAACGGCACGCTGTGCACCGAAAGCGGCCTGGTGCAGATGGCCAACGGCTATCCGTCGGGCGCGGTCGCTCTTGGCGCGACTCCTCCCGGCATCGTCGGCGCGGCCGGGCTGGTTTCGACCTTTTCGCCCACGCTGGCCCAACTGAACGCCGAAGGCTTCGGCGCAGCGGTGGCCGGATCGGTGACGACCTTCTCGGTCATCGGCGGCGCGGGCACCGCCGGGGCCGCCGGCGCCCAGGTCAACGATACCTGCTCCTTCACCTACACTTCGCCGGCGGCGGCGGGCGCGGCCCCCGCGGTCAGCGTCATCACCACCGCCGGATGCTGACACGCCCCGAACCCGCAACCAACGCGCGGAGAACCTCATGAAAAAATTGCACGGCGGCTTCACCCTGATCGAACTTGTCGTCGTCATCGTCATTCTCGGCATTCTGGCTGCCGTGGCGTTGCCGCGGTTCGTCAATCTCGGCGCCGATGCGCGCATCTCGGCAGTCAACGGCGCAGCGGGCGGCTTGCGCTCCGCCGTCGCACTCGCGCAGGCGCGCTACCTGGCGACCGGCAACATGACCGCAACCACCGTCGCGCTGGCGAGCGGCACGCCAACGACGGCCGCGGTGAACGCGGGCACCGGCATTCCCACCGGTACGCTGCTCGGAATCGGCGCCATGATGGGTTGCGAGTCAGCCACCGCCTGCACCGGGTTCGTGACCAGCTACGCAACCCCCACCGCCGTGACCTTCCGTCCGGCCACCGGCGGATCGGCGACTTGCCAGGCTGTCTACAACGGAACCACCGGCGCGGTCACCGTAACGACGACGGCTTGTTGAGACCGGCTTTCCAGCCTTGCCACGGCCCGGCGCAGTCCGGGCCGTTCGTCGTTTGAGGATAACCGGCGCGTTGGCGCATAATGCGGCCATGGATTTCGTCCTGACAGACCATGCCCGACTGGAAGCCCTGCGCCGGCAGATTCCTTTGGAGTGGATCGAGGCGACCCTGACGCAACCGGAGCAGATCGTTGTCGGCACGAATGGCCGCAAGGTTTTCCAATCGCGGGTAATCACCGAAGGCAGGACATATCTCGTGCGTCTGATCGTGGAGGACCGGCATCAGCCTCCCGTCGTCGTGACGGTTTATCGGACCAGCAAGATCGAAAAGTATTGGAGCAAGCCATGAAAGCAGACTATGACAGTCAAGTTGATGTGCTGAGCGTCATTTTCAGCGATGCCCAAGTCGAAGAATCCGATGAAGTAAAGCCTGGAGTGATCATCGATTACGATGCTGCCGGCAATGTGGTCGGATTGGAAATTCTTGACGCCAGCCGCCGGGTGCAAAATCCCGCAGCCATGGAGTTTGCCGTCAAGGCGGCCTGAACGAAAAGTCGGCGCCGGCAGCACGGCGGCCCGGCAGCGTCCGGGCCGTTCGCCGTTTTGGGCGCCGGAAAACAGTCGGCGGCGGCGGGACGGGGCATTTCCGGCTTCGGCTAGAATTCCCGCATGAAAACCCGCCGTCTGCTCAGCCTTGTTGTCCTGGTCTTCCTGCTCGGCGCGGGCGTTGCCGCCTGGCGCGTCTATTTCGCCGAGGCCGGGACGCCCGACTTCAGGTTCGCCGCCATCGAGAGCGGCCCGATCACCGCCGCGGTTTCGGCCACCGGCACCCTCAACCCGGTGACCAGCGTGCAGGTCAGTTCGCAGATTTCCGGGCAGCTCCGCGAGGTGCTGGTCGACTTCAACAGCATGGTGAAAGCCGGCCAGCCGATCGCGCGCATCGCGCCGGAAACCTATGAGCACCGCGTGCGCCAGGCCGAGGCCGACCTCGAGGCGGCGCGCGCCACGGTGGCCGTGCAGCAGGCCGAGCGGCACCGGGCGAAAGTCAACCTGGCCGAGGCCGAGCGCGACCATGCGCGCAAGCAGTCGCTGGTCGCGAAGAACTTCATCTCGCCCGCCGAACTCGACAAGGTAAAGACCGCGCTGGAGGCGGCGCGCGCGCAGCTGCGCGTCGTCGAGGCGCAGGCGGGCAACGGCGCGGCCCTGGTGCGCCAGCGCGAGGCGCAGCTTGGCCAGGCGCGCGTCGACCTCGGTCGCACCGAGATCCGCGCCCCGGTCGACGGCATCGTCATCAAGAAGAGCGTCGAACCCGGCCAGACCGTGGCGGCCAGCCTGCAGGCGCCCGAGCTGTTCGTCATCGCCCGCAACCTCGCCGACATGCAGGTCGAAACCGCGATCGACGAGGCCGACGTCGGCCGCCTGCGGGTCGGCCAGGAAGCCACGTTCACGGTCGATGCCTTTCCCGGCAAGCGCTTCAGCGGCGAGGTGCGCCAGGTGCGCAAGGCGGCGCAGGTGGTCTCGAACGTCGTCAGCTACACGGTGATCGTTTCCGCCAGCAATCCCGAACTGATCCTGCTGCCGGGCATGACCGCCAACGTGCGCATCGTCACGGCGCACCAGGACCGGGCGCTCAAGGTCGCCAACGCCGCGCTGCGGTTCCGCCCGCCCGCGCCGGGCGAGCAAAAGTCGGCGCCGGCGGGACGGCAGCCCGGCGCCGGCATGGGGCGCGGGCGCGGCGGCGGCGCGGGCCAGCTGTGGGTGCTCGGCGCCGACGGCAGGCCGGCGCCGGTCGAGGTC
>JAGXSN010000178.1 GCA_018333815.1 Sulfuritalea sp.
CCGCCGCCGCCAGTCCGGCCCTTGGCGGGGCGCTGTTCGCCGCCGGCTGGCTCGCCGCGCCGCTGGTGGCCTGCGGCACGCTGAAAATCCTCTACGACATCGCGATCTGGCGCGCCTTCCGCAAGGTCAAGCCGGACTTCTGAAAATCGGCGCGGGCGGGACGGCGAGTGAACCGGAAATCTGCCAAAATTCGGCGACATTCAACCTCAACCGGAGGACAAGCCTTGCTGGCGGAAGCCGAACAGGCGCGTGTGCGCATAGCGAAGAACACCCACGCCGAGCATAAATCGCGGCTCGGCCAGTTTTTCACGCCCGCTGCGACCGCGCGCTTCATGGCCGGCATGTTCCTCCCCCCTGCTTCCCGCCCAATGGATTGCCGCCTGCTGGACGCCGGAGCCGGCGTCGGTTCGCTTTCCGGAGCGTTCCTGGAACGCTGCGCGGCAGGCGGCTTGCGCTTCGAACGTATCTTTGCCACCGCATACGAACTTGACGAGCGCCTGCTGGGCGAGATGGAACGCACGCTTTCCGCCTACGCGGGACCGGCGCCGCTCGACTACCGCATACGGCATGCCGACTTCATCGAGGACGCCATCAATCGCATTCAGTTCGGCGGCGAAACCTTCACGCACGCCATCCTGAATCCGCCCTACAAAAAGATTCCCGGCAATTCGCGCCATCGTCTGCTGTTGCGGCAGGCCGGCATCGAAACCGTCAACCTCTATTCCGCGTTCGTCGCGCTAACCCTCGCCATGATGGCGCCGGGCGGGCAGGTCGTCGCCATCGTGCCGCGCAGCTTTTGCAACGGCCCCTACTACCGGCCCTTCCGCGAATACCTGCTGCGTCATGCCGCCATCCGGCATCTGCACTTGTTCGCATCCCGCTCGCAGGCATTCAGGGACGACGACGTGCTGCAGGAAAACATCATCGTCGCGCTGGAACGCGGCGCGGCGCAAGGCGACGTGACGATCTCCACTTCGACGGACGACCGTTTCGCCGACCTGACGACACACATTCACCCGTTCGACCGTATCGTGCATCCCGACGACCCGGAGCGCTTCATCCATGTACCAACCTCGCCGGAACCCGACGCGCTCGCGCTCGCCCCGGCGATTCGTTATTCGCTCGACGACATCGGCGTGCAGGTATCCACCGGCCCGGTAGTGGACTTTCGGCTGCGCGAGCATTTGCGCGAGCTTTCCGGCCCCGGCACCGTTCCCCTGCTCTATCCGGGCCATCTGGGCGGCGCGCGCGCTCAGTGGCCGCGTCCGGACCTGAAAAAACCGAACGCCATCGAGCGCAATGCCGCCACGGAAAAATGGCTTTACCCGAACGGCTTCTATTGCGCGGTGCGTCGCTTTTCCGCGAAGGAGGAAAAGCGGCGCATCGTGGCCGGCGTGGTGGAACCGCAAACATTCGGCGCGGCGCCGCTGCTCGGATTCGAGAACCACCTCAACGTGTTCCACGAACGTCGACATGGGCTGCCCGAAGCGCTGGCGCGCGGACTGGCCGCCTATCTGAATACCTCGGCCGTCGACGCCAATTTCCGGCGTTTCAACGGTCACACGCAAGTCAATGCCACCGATCTGCGCCTGATAAAGTATCCCAGCCGCGCCGCCTTGATCACCTTGGGCGAATGGGCAAAGCGCCAGGCCGCCATGCTCGATCAGGCCATGCTCGACGAACGATTTTCCACCTTGGCGGCATGAACGACGACGCCTCCACGACGACGATCGACGCCGCCCGGCGTGTTCTGGCCGATCTGGGCCTGCCGGCAGGGCAGCAGAACGAGCGCTCGGCATTGTGTTTGTTGGCACTCTTGGACCTCGCGCCCGGCACGCCCTGGAAAAACGCGGAGCATCCCTTGATGGGCATCACGCCGATCATGGACTGGGTGCGCGTCCATTACCGGAAGGAGTACGCGCCGAACACGCGCGAAACGGTAAGGCGGCAAACGATGCACCAGTTCGTCGCGGCCGGCATCGCCCTGTACAACCCCGACCGGCCCGACCGGCCGGTCAACAGCCCCAAGGCGGTTTACCAGATCGAGCCGGCAGCGCTCGCGCTGTTGCGCGGCTTCGGCTCGCCGCGTTGGCGGGAAAATCTCGCCACCTATCTCGCCCAACGCCAGACGCTTACAGAGAAATACGCCAGGGAGCGCACGCAAGCGCTCGTTCCCGTGCGCACCACGTCGGGGAAACGAATCAAGTTGAGTCCCGGCGAGCACAGCAAGCTGATACGCGCCGTAATCGAAGAGTTTGCACCGCGCTTCGCCCCCGGCAGTACGCTGATCTACGCCGGCGACACGGGCGAGAAGTGGGGGTATTTCGACCGGGACGGACTGGCCGCGCTGGGCGTCCATGTCGATGTGCACGGCAAGATGCCCGATGTCGCACTCCACTTTGTGACAAAGAACTGGCTGCTACTGGTCGAGGCCGTGACCAGCCACGGTCCGGTCGATGGCAAACGACACGAGGAACTCGCCCGCCTGTTCGCCGGATCGCAAGCCGGACTGGTCTATGTGACCGTCTTTCCAAACCGGGCCACGATGGCTCGCTATCTGGCCGACATCGCCTGGGAAACAGAGGTCTGGGTGGCCAACGCGCCCTCCCATCTGATCCACTTCAACGGCACGCGCTTCCTCGGGCCTTACGCGGAAAGCTTCTGAAAGTCGGCTCCGGCGGGACGGCAGCCCGACGCCCCCCCCCCGAACAAACAAGAATTCAGTCATATTCCTGAAACTGTTTTCAGGAACGAAACTATTGATACATGTCAATATTCGAAAGTTCATAATTAATAAAATTCTCAGGGATGCCTGCCCGATCAGGCCACCACTGGAGCCCGTTGCTGAGGGACAGACCGGACAGGAGTTTTGTTTTTTCACTTCGTCAAGGGGAGATGGTAATGAAACAGCAGCAAATGAAGCGGGCTCTGCTCGCGGCGCTCGTCTCGGGCATGTTCCTGCCACTGGGGGTACAGGCGGCCGATGCCGAGCTGATGCGCAAGCTCGAAGCGCTGACCAAGGAGGTCGAGGCGCTCAAGGCGCAGGTGGCGGCGCAGCAAAAGACCACGCAGCAGGTTGCCGACAAGGTCGAAATGACCGAGAGCAGGTCGCTCGGCAACTGGCTCACCGTCGGCGGCGACTACCAGTTCCGCGTGGACAGCCTGCGGGGCGAGACGGCGGCCTTCACCGACGTCTTCAAGGCGTTCGACAACGCCAAGAATGATCTGCAATTCCGTGCTGTCCTGAACGACCCCGCAGCCATCACCTCACTGCAGAACTTAGGGATGATGGATATGGCGATGCGCGGCATCACGACCTATGCTCAGGCACTCGCGTTCACGACTGGTTCGGTTGCGACTAACGGGATGTTAGCTCTTTTCCCCTATCTTCCCGGAGCCCACGTCGCCGCCTACAAACCCAAGAACAGCACGCTCTACACCCACCGCTTCGGCCTCGACCTCGGCGCCAAGGTGGCGCAGGACGTTGCGCTCACCGCGCGGCTGGCGATGTACAAGACCTTCGGCGACCAGACCCTGGATGCGCTGTCCAACGGCAGTAACGCGCCCTACTTCGCCGACCGCGTCGGCGTCTTCGACGGCACCCTGAGCCGCGTGCCCTCCGACAGCTACCTCAACGTCGATCGGGCCTACGTGAGCTGGAACAACCTGTTCGACCAGGACATGTGGTTCTCCGTCGGCCGCCGCCCCTCCACCCAGGGTGGCCCGACCAACTTCAAGAACAACACCGAAAAGCCGGGCCGCGGCGGCACCCCCGCCCTGCTGGTCGATTACGCCTTCGATGGCATGACCCTCGGCTACGGCTTCGACATTGACGGACTGCCCGGCGCCCACGCCAAGCTCTGCTACGGCCGCGGCTTCGAGAGCGGCTTCCGCGCCCCGTCGATGAACTCGCTCCAGGATACCGACATGATCGGCCTTTCCTTCGTGCCGATCGACACCGACCGGATGCGCGTCTGGCTGCAGTGGAACCGCGGCACGAACATCTTCGACGCCCCGAAGATGCGGAACACCTACTTCGGCGACACCGCCCCCAGCATCAATCTGGGCGACATCGACTGGTTCGGCGCCGGCATCATGGGCACGCTCAGGAACGTCGGCAGCGGCAACCTCAACTACTTCGCCGACTTCGGCCTGAGCAAGTCCCGCCCGAACCAGAACGTGTCGGCCAACTTCGGCTTCCAGGGCCTGCTGACCGGCGCCTTCTTCAACCCCGAAGCGCCCAACGACAAGACCGGCAACGCCATCCTGCTCGGCCTGCGCTACGACCTGCCCTCGAAGACCAAGCTCGGCTTCGAGTTCAACCGCGGCAGCAAAAACTGGATCACCTTCGCGCCGGCCACCGCCGACATGTGGACCTCGAAGGTCGGCACGCGCGGCAGCGTATATGAGGCTTACCTGATCCAGGAACTCGACGCCAAGCCGATCGCCTCGGCCCAGGCCAAGAGCTTCTTCCGCCTCGGCTTCCAGGTCTACGACTTCAAATACACCGGCAGCAACAACTGGGTCGGCGCACCGGTCAAGATTTCCGCCATCAACGCCACCAACAACATGATGACCCTCACCCCGCTGTCGAAGGCCTACGACCTCTACGGCACGATCGAGGTGAAGTTCTGATCCGGGGGCATACCCTGAACGGGTAGTGGTGTTGCCGCGCGCGACCGGCGGTGTAAACTTTCCGCCGTTGGTCGCGTTTCTCGCTTGGTAGCTTTCTAAACCTGGAGGGTTCAAACATGCTCAAGAATCTCACCGTCGCCGTCGCGCTCGCGCTTTCCGTCATCGCCTTCTCACCCGTCGCCACGGCGGCCGACGCCCGGATGGTCGGCGTCATCACCGAAATCAAGGTGGCTGCCGACGGCAAGACCGCCACCGCGGTCGTGAAGAACAACCGGGGCGGCGCCATGGTCAATGTCCTGATCAGCGACACCGAAACGCTCGACAAATTCAAGGACAAGCGGATCGTCAAGGGCGACGAGGTGCGCGTCAGATACGACAGCGCGAAGGACAACCTGAGTTCGTCCTTCCGGAAGACCGCCGGCTGCTGAAGAACCAGCCTGCGGCCTGCATGACGGCGACCCGCGGGTCGCCGTTTTTTATTGACGCGCGGCGCGCCGCGGTCAGCGCGTCAGGCCGGCGTAGAGCAGGGGCAGCTTCTCCGGCAGGCGTTCGACGTGATCGACGATCATGTAGTTGCGCGCGCCGAAGATGCGCGCGACGTATTGGTCGGCATGGGGGTCCAGCGTCATGCAGAAGGTGGACACCCCGGCCTTGGCAATCTCCTCCACCGCCTTCTTGGTGTCGAAGCGCAGGTATTGCGGATCGCGCACGTCGTTGTCGGCCGGCTCGCCGTCGGTGATGATGAGCAGGAGCTTCCTGGCGCTGCCCGTCTCGGCGAGGATCCGGCCGGCGTGGCGGATCGCCGTGCCCATGCGGGTGGACAACTGGCCGGTCATGCCCGCCAGGCGTCCCTTGACCTCGTCGTCGTAGGCCGTGTCGAAATCCTTGTAGCGGTAATACTCGACGTCGTGGCGGCCATTCGAGTCGAAACCGTGGATGGCGAAGCGGTCGCCCACCTTGTCCATTGCGTGCGAGAGCAGCGCGGCCGCCTCGCGCGCCAGGTCGAGCACCGTGAAGTCCCGGCCGGCGACGGTCTCGTTGGTGGATTCCGACAGGTCGATGAGCAGCAGCAGCGCGAGATCGCGCACCTTGCGGATGTTGCGGATCATGATGCGCGGCTCGGGATGCCGCCCCAGGCGCGCGTCGATCAGGGCGTCCACCGCGGCGGTGAGGTCGATCTCGTCGCCGTCCTCCTGCTTGCGCAGGCGCTTGACGCCCTGCGGCTGCATGGCGTCGATGAGAAACTTGAGCCGGCTGACGATGGGCCGGTGCTTGGCGATGATTTCCTCGATGCGCTCCGGGTCGCCGCGCTTGGGACGCTTTTCCAGCAGGGTCACCCAGGACGGGCGCTCGAGCTGCATCTGGTAGTCCCATTCGTGGTAGTGGCAAGGCGCCGAGACCGGCTCCTTGCCTTCCAGCTCGTTCATCGACCGGGCGTCGCTGTCGCGGAAGAACTCGGTCGGCAGCACCCAGATTTCCTGGGCGGTGTCGTCGGCCAGCTCGTTATCCACCTCGTTGACCATCTCCATCAGGCTCACCTTGCGGCGCACCTGCTGAGGCATATGGAGGGTCTCGACGTCGTGGCTGGCGAGAAAGTCCTCGAATTCCCAGAGGTAGCGGTTGTCGTCGCGATAGGCCGGGCCGAGCGCGTCGTCGCTGGGCGCGAAGGGCAGTTGCTGGCGCGCGTGCTCGCCGGCCAGCCGCAGCCCCAGTTCGCGCGCGAGCTCGGGGTCGTCCCAGCGCTCGGCGGCTTCATAAAAATCGGTCTGCGCCCTGACCACCCAGGGATGCGGATCCGCATAGTCGGGATCGAGCAGGGCGCGCGCCAGGCGGGCGAACAGGGCGGGCGCAGCATCGCCGTCCGCCGGGCCGGTCGTGTGCAAGCGCCACCACAGGTGCGCCAGGCCCGGAAATTTCTTGATTGCCAGCGCCTCCACCCGGGCATCCTCGATGAGGCCGATCAGCGTGCATTGCAGCAAGCCGTATTGGAGATCCTCGAACTGGGCGCGGGTATGGACCACATGCGCCGCGACATGGGCCGCGGCGGCGCGATAGATCTCGAGGCCGCTGACCGGCGCGCCATCGCGACTGAGCTCGCCGGGCACGGCGTCGAAGGCGTCCGGCAGATGGATGAAGAATCCGTCGATGTAGGGGCGATAGCCGGCGCGGCTTTCGTAGTCGCCGCTGGTCGGGCGCATGAAGAAATCGCGCGCCCACAGGGCGCGCAGATACATGTTGAGCCGGCGCTGGACATCCACGAACAGGGTGCCGCGTCGCTCCTTCTGCAACACCTTGAGCGACTCGGGCGACTCGAGCGAGAAATACCTCACCTGGGCATCGGGATCGGTCTTGTGGGCATGCGCGCCCCACATCGCCCAGCGCCGCAGGCCGCCCAGGGTCAGTTGGCCGAGCAGGGCATCGAGATGATCGAGCAGGGGGCGCACCCCGCGCGGCGCCTGGGCCAGAAGCAGGTCGACCAGGTTCAGATAGCCGCGGAACAGTTCGGCGTCGCCCAGGCGCTGCGCCGCCACCGGCGCGGTCGAGAAGAACAGGGCCAGCACCGCGGCACTGGTGCGCGAGGCCATTTTCATCGCGGCGGTCAGCATTTCCTTGACCGCCTCTTCGCCGATTTCCCGCGCCACCGCCGGCGCGGCCTCGAGGAAGGAGACCACCGTGTCGCTGCCGCGCCCCACCGACTTGAGGCCCTGCGCCCCCTTCAGGTAATAGACTTCCAGGCCCTTGGGACTGAAGGCGCGCGCCGCCTCGATCCAGGAGCTGCGCAGGACCTCGACGGCGTGCCCGCCGAGCTCGTCGAGGATGTCTTGGTAGTCTTCCAGATGGACAGCCATGCTCGCCGCGGTCGGGAAGCGCCGGCACACCGGCGCTTCCCGCCGCAGGCCTCCTTGTCAAAAATAGGTGGTGATCGCCGCGTCGAGCGCGTCGCGCATGTCGGGATCGTCGGTGATCGGGCGCACCAGGGCCAGGCGGCAGGCGGCGACCGGATCGACCTGGCGGGCGATCAGCGAACCGGCGTGGATCAGCATGCGGGTGGAAATGCCCTCGTCGAGGCCGTGACCCTTGAGGTTGCGCGCGCGCTCGGCGACATTCACCAGCTTGCCGGCCATCTCGCGGCTGACGCCGCTTTCATGGGAGACGATCTCGCTTTCGATGTCGTGCGCCGGATAATTGAAGTCCAGGGCGCCGAAACGCTGCTTGGTGGACTGCTTGAGATCCTTCATCAGGCTCTGGTAGCCGGGATTGTAGGAAATAACGATCTGGAAGTCGGGATGGGCATGCACCAGCTCGCCCTTCTTTTCCAGCGGCAGCACGCGGCGGTTGTCGGTCAGCGGATGGATCACCACGGTGGTGTCCTGGCGCGCCTCGACGACTTCGTCGAGATAGCAGATGGCGCCGTGGCGCGCCGCGACGGCGAGCGGGCCGTCCTGCCAGCGCGTGCCCTGGCTGTCGAGGAGGAACCGGCCGACCAGGTCGGCAGCGGTCATGTCCTCGTTGCAGGCGACGGTGATCATCGGCTTGCCCAGGCGCCAGGCCATGTATTCGACAAAGCGCGTCTTGCCGCAGCCAGTCGGGCCCTTGAGCATCATGGGCATGCGCACCGAGTAGGCGGCCTCGTAGAGCTCGACTTCGTCGGCGACGGGCAGGTAGTAGGGCTCTTTCTGGATTCGGTATTGCTCGACTATCTCAGACATGATGCACTCCGGAAAAGGAGCGGGGGCCAGGGCGACGGGGCGCGGAAGACCTCGTCGCTTCAGTCGGGCCAGACCCGCGGGGGAAACAGTTTGTCCCGGACGGCCGCGGCCCGCTCCTGGACGGACGCGGCGGGTTTTTCGGCGGCCGCCTGGGCCGGGGGCCGTCGGGCGGGCGCCGACTTCTGCACCGGTTGCGTCTTGGCGCGCCGCACGCTCGCAGCCAGCTTGCTTTCCATTTTCTTGACGGTCATAGCGCGAGTACCTCCTCGATGATGGCTTCCACCTCGGCCACGGCGGCGGCGCCGCGACCTCCCTGGCCATAGACGCTGGAACCGTCCAGCACGCTGGCCCGAAACACCGCCCGCCGTCCCAGGCCGCTGCGCAGGGCCGGCATTTCCATTTCGCTCAGGGCCTGGCCCACGTCGCGCGTCAGGGCGCTTCTGGGTTCCAGCTGGTTCAGCACCAGCCGGGCGCGGAGCGAGCGATTGTGCAAACGGGCGTCCTCGACGGCCTTCGCCATCGCCAGGCTGGCCCACAGATCGACCGGCGAGGGCAACACGGGCACGAGCAGGCTATCGGCCCCGATCAGCACGGCGCGCACGGTTTCGCCGGCCGGCGCGGGAGGGCAATCGACCAGGATGAAGCCGTAATCCGGCCGGAAGCGCTCCAGCTCGCGGGTCAGCGCCCCGCCGACCCGGATCACCGAGGCCGGGAAAGGCGCGCCATCGGGCGCCTGCGCGGCCCACTGGCTGGCCGTGCCCTGCGGATCGGCATCGATCACCAGGGTGCGTCCCCGCCGCGCCAGGCCGGCGGCCATGTTCATCGCCAGCGTGGTCTTGCCGGCGCCGCCTTTCTGGTTGGCGATCGCAATGACGTGCGCCCTCACCCGCGGCCTCCTCAACCCCGTCCCGGGTCGTAGAGCGCCTCAATGCCCCGGGCGACGCGGACATCCTCGGCATCCAACCCTTCCGGATTGCGTCCCTCGATGGTGACATTGACATAGGCGGGGCCGAAGCTGATGTTGTGCGGATGCACCCCTTGCGCCTCGGACCAGGCCGCCAGGGCATCGAGAAACCGGCGCGTCTGGGCATAGCCGGCGAAGGCGAAACGCCGGCTCAGCATGGGCGGCTTGGCGCGCTTTTCCCAAGGTTCGGGAATGGCCAGAGGCTCAGTCGTCACGCTGGTTCCGTTCCGCCGCGCCGGCGTGCTTGCCGATCCGGTCGAGATGCTTGAGTTCTTCGTCCAGCAGGTCGGCAAACACCCCGCCGTCGGTCGTGTTGCGCATGCGCCGGCAGTATTCCAGCGCTTCCTCGTACAGGCGCACCGCAGCCAGCTCCACCGCACGGTTCGCCGCCAGCAGCTCGGCCACGCTGCGGCCCAGCCGCACCGGGAAGAGTTGGGCGCCTCCCGGCGCCACACCGTAGGCCAGCAGCCGGCGCATCAGGGTCTCGGCATGGCGCAACTCGTCCTGCGCATCCGCGCGCAGGCCGGCCGCCAGACCCGGCTGGCCCCAGAGCTCGACCAGGTTGGCCTGCATGAGGTAGTGCTGCGCGGCCGCCATCTCATGGCCGAGAGCGCGCAGCAAGAACCCCACCAGACGCTGGTCACGCATCGGGAAAGCGGGGCGCTCAGCTGCGCACCGCAGCGATTTCAGCATCGCGCCCGCCACCCGCGCTCTGGGGAGCGACAGGCAGGATGCTTTCCACTTCGCCGTGCACGCGCGCGATGATGTGGGCGGCAACCAGACCGTCGCCCACGCGCTCGCACGCGTCCGCACCCGCCCGCACGGCCGCATTCACCGCACCCGTCTCGCCCCGCACCAGCACCGTCACATAACCGCCGCCGACAAACTGGCGGCCGATCAGCCGCACTTCCGCCGCCTTCGTCATCGCGTCCGCCGCCTCGATGGCGGGCACCAGACCGCGCGTTTCGATCATGCCCAGGGCGATACCGCCCACTGCTTTCGCCATAGTGTTGCTCCCTGATTCCGGTTACTCGATTGCGGCCCCGCAAGCAGGGCCGATCAGGCTTCGGGCTTCTTCGGCAGGATGCCTTCCACTTCGCCGTGCACGCGCGCGATGATGTGGGCGGCAACCAGACCGTCGCCCACGCGCTCGCACGCGTCCGCACCCGCCCGCACGGCCGCATTCACCGCGCCCGTCTCGCCCCGCACCAGCACCGTCACATAACCGCCGCCGACAAACTGGCGGCCGATCAGCCGCACTTCCGCCGCCTTCGTCATCGCGTCCGCCGCCTCGATGGCAGGCACCAGACCGCGCGTTTCGATCATGCCCAGGGCAATACCCGTCACATCAGCCATTTTTCCTACCTCCTTCGATCAAAAATTGACAAGCCAGAACCATCAGGCGCCCGGCGCAACCGGCAGGATGCCTTCCACTTCGCTGTGCACGCGCGCGATGATGTGGGCGGCAACCAGACCGTCGCCCACGCGCTCGCACGCGTCCGCACCCGCCCGCACGGCCGCATTCACCGCACCCGTCTCGCCCCGCACCAGCACCGTCACATAACCGCCGCCGACAAACTGGCGGCCGATCAGCCGCACTTCCGCCGCCTTCGTCATCGCGTCCGCCGCCTCGATGGCAGGCACCAGACCGCGCGTTTCGATCATGCCCAGGGCAATGCCAGAATTTCCGTTGCTCATGTTCCACTACTCCTTGATTGAATTACCTGAACACTGCCGCAGACTGCGCGGCGCCTTCACTTCTTCCCTGGGCCGGGTCGCTCCAGTTGTCGAGGATCCCGGCGATGGTCAGATCCGTTAACACCCGTGCATCGCCCTGGGCATAACGGGCCGCGGAACCGCTCACGGTAAACACCCACTTGCCCGGCGCCGCGCCCACCGGGTCGGTGGCGACGCTGATCTTGCCCTTGCTGGTGCGCAGCACGCGCAAAGAGGCGGCATACAGGCCCGCCACCCTGCGGGTGCATACCAGTTCATCGACCACCTGCATGATTTCCATGGCTCACTCTTCCGTCCAGTGATCGATGATGCCGATGATGGTCAGGTCGCTGGGATATTCCTTGCTGCCGGCGGCCTCGCGCGCCGCCGAGCTGCCCACGCAGATGACCCAGTCGCCCGGAATGCAGCCGACCGAATCGACCGCGACGCTCAGGGCGCCCTTCTCGCTGACCACGAGCAGCGGCCGATGCCCCAGCTCCTTGATGCGATTGGTGGATACCAGCGTTCTGACGACTTTGCAGATCTTCATCTCTCGGCCTCAGTGTCCCTGCGCAACGGCGTCCCCGACCAGCTCGAGACGACTGCCCCTGGCCTTGCCGCGCACCGTCATCGCGCAATGCAGCAGCCCGCTCGCGGCCAGTTCGGCGTGGCGCGCCAGCAGGGCCTGCCTGACGCGCTTGCAGCGTTCGATGGCGCGCTCGCGCGAACCCGGCACCTGTTCGTTGTAACGGTAATGCACCACAACGGGAATGGGCAGGCCATGACCGACATTCAGTCCGCGAAAGATCTTGACGCCCACATCGACGTCCGCCGCGCCCTCCTCCACGGTGTCCAGGTGGGCGTAGTAGGCCAGATTGCGCAACTGGATGGCATCCTGGTTCGCGCCGACGGCGATGAAACACTCCTGGTGGCCGATATCCGCGTAGCGGCCGCCGTGGTGGTGAATGACGTACTCGATCTGGGCAAGATTGCTGACCAGAAGATGGGTCAAGAAGCGGCGCATGCCGGCACGGGGTTCGCCCTGCCCCCGGCCTGCGCCTTCCGTATGCGTGACCTGGTCGATCATCGCATCCACCGCCTGGCTCGCGCTTCGGGCATCCATGCCGAGTGTCGCGCGGTAGACTTCGGCGCTGGCGATGTAGCGCGCCAGGCTGATGTTGCCGCGCCCGTCCGGCAGGTGAATCCTGATGCTGTCGGTATCGGTATCGACGCCGACCAGCAGGATGTCGAGCGAGGCGCCCGGGAAGCTGACTTCCACCGCCCGGCGCAGAGCGTTCAGGCGGCTCAGGGCGGCCTCCGCGGCAGCGCCATCGTCGCTGCCGTGGGCGGCGCAGCCTTCCTGACAGGGTTTCGAGCTCGAAAGGTGATAGACCGCCACCTTGAGATAGCGGGTATCCTCGCTCGCCGGATTGGGATCGGCATCGCGATGACGTCTGAGTTCGATGCGTTGCCAGCGGGCCAGATCCCCCTCGACGTCGAACAGCGCGCCGGCATAGGCCTTGGTGCTGCGCAGGGCGTGCAGCGGCAGCCGGAGCACGAAGCGCTCCAGCCCTTTGAGGCGACCATCGGCGCAGGGGGAAATATCCACCTCGTGGAACCCGCAGTCGAGGAAGAACCGCCTGGCCTGCTCGACCGCATTGCGCTCCGCCGCACTGGTCTCGATCTGCTGGTTGGCCACCGCCATGTAGGTCTGGAAAACGCACTCGGCGTAAAGGGCGCGCATGTCGAGCTGCTTGATCCAGGCATCCTCCAGCACCGCTGTCGGCAAGCCGAAACCGAGGCGCGTGGCGGCGATCGTCTGGGCGCGGCTGACGAAGTCGCGTTGGTGCTGCAAGGCGGCGATCTCCTGCAGCACGGGCACGATGTTGTCGAAGCGTTCTTTCACGCCCCGTTCGTAGGCGAACAGGCGCTCGTTTTGCCCCTTGTCGGTCAGGGCGTGCAGACAGCGCTGCCCCGGACCGACCGCGCAGATCGGCTGCTCCTGACCGCCGCTCGGCGCGAGGCCGTGCGCCGCGGCAGGGCGGACGAGCAAAGACGCGAACGAAGGCGAACTTTCCGCGCCCGCCAGGGCGAAAGCCTGCACCCGACGCCCGCCCTCACGATGCGGGCGGCGTGCCTGGGCTTGCAGCTGGCGGGCAGCTAGGGTGCTCACGTCGTCAGCCCCGCGCCCCGCCGGAAACGGTCACCAAAGGGCCCTTGATCGTTGCGCCCGCGCTGCCGGTGATCTTCGTGCTCGGCGCTTCAGGGCGTTCGATGGCACGATTGGCCTGGGCCCCCGCCCCCGACTGGGCGGTGCGTGCCGCTCCGCGCAGGGTGGGGTTGCGGCTCATCGCCGAAGAGCCTTCGGTGCCGGTAATGCGACCGCCGCGCTGCCAGGCGTCTCCGGTGATGCTGCGCCCTTCCTGCCGCCCCTCACCAGTGATGCGCTCGCGCGCCGGAGCGGCCGGCTCGCCCGCAGCGACCGCTTCGGCCGAGGACGCGGTCGGGAGCGCAACGTCAGTCATGTCGGCCAGGTAGCGGAATTCCGGCGTTCCCGAAACCAGGCTGTCCGCGAGATTGACCGGACCGGTGATGCGGGACCCGCCGGCAGACACGGTTCCGGTGATGCGCTGGCGCGCGGCGCGGGCCGGGCTGACCACGCTGAATGCACTGAAATCGGCGCGACCCGCCGCGGGCGGTGCATCGGCCGGGGCCGGGGCAACCTGCGCCTGCCTGTCCGGGCCAAAGCGCGGATGCAGCGCAAGCGGCGTCTCTCTCGCCTCACGCGCCGGACTGGCCGGCAGACTGTCGCAGAAAGCCCTGTATTGCTCCGGACTGGCATAAGCGCTGCCGGTGATCGACTGGCAAGCGCCCGTCTCGTCTCCCGTCACCCGCTCGCTGCGCCCGACCTGGCTGCCCGTGACGCGCGCGTCATGGGCAATCGCAGCCGGGCCCGCGTCAGGCTTGCGCGGATGACCGACGGTTTCCATGCGGCCATTCCGGCTCACGGGAAAGTATTGGCTACCGCTGATTGGCCGCTCCCCGCCTGCCTCGTCTCCGGTCACGGCGGTGGAGCGCCCGACCTGGGAGCCCGTCACGCCCTGACCGCCCCAGGTCGTGCTGCCGCCCACCTTGGCCGGGGGCTGATAAGGCGTCGCGCGACAAAACGACTGAAACTGCTCGTTGCTGATGTATTCGGTGCCGCTCACCACATGGCAGGATCCGGCCTCGTCGCCCGTGACCCGTGCGCCGCGTCCCACGGCAGTACCGCTGATGGCCTGGTTGCGGACCGTATGAGTCACCTCGACCTTGACGGGGGTCTTGCCGCCGGCGGACTGCTGCGACTTCTCGTTGACATAACTCGACCCGGTGATCGGTCGGCCTGCACCCGCTTCATTGCCCGTGATCTTCTCGCTGCGCTCGACCGGCGTGCCCGTGACGGGCTTGCCCCTCCCCGTGCTGAATACGGCAACCTTCTCGGCGCCCGGCTGGGGCGCTCCGCCACAAGCCGCCGCGAAGCGGTCCGCCGCGAGGTACTCGGTACCGGTGACCCGCTTGCAGGCGCCCGATTCGTCTCCGGTGACCTTTTGCACGTGACCGAGTTCGGTACCCGTCACGGTACGGCCTCGCGCGGTCTGGGTGCTGCCCACCTTGTCCGGCCCGGGTGCGGGGCGGCCCTTGCCGAACAACTCATACTGGGACGCTCCGACGTATTCGGTACCGGTAATCGTGCGGGTGCTGCCCACTTCGTTGCCCGTCACGCGCTGGCGCCGTTCGACGCTGGTTCCGGTAACGGTTTTGCCCTTGAGCGTTTCGGAGCGCTCGACCTTGGGCACGGCTTCGCCCTTGGCCACGGCCGGGCGCAAGTGGGCCGCGGGGCGGACGTTGCCGACCTTGCTCCGCCCCCGGACCGATTGTTCCGCCCGCCGCGCCATGGCAATCTGCCGGCCGGTCAGCCCCAGCGCGACGGCTTGCCCCAGGGTTTCATTGCGCAACAGGCCGACGCCGGCAAGCGTCGCCGCGGCGCGCATTGCCGCCACCCCTTTCTTTCCCTGTGTCGCCAGAGCGGCGCGGCGCGCCATCGCGTAGGCCCTGCCTTGGGGAAGTGCCGGCCCGGACAGGATCGTTTCGGCCGCAGCCGGAACGCTCCCGGCTCCAGGCGATGCTGCCGCCCGAACCGCGCCTGCTGCCTGACGCTGCGCTTCAACTCGCGCCGACTGCCGCATGGCCGCAGCCGATCGCATTGCGGTCGTCCCGCCCGCCGCCGCGGCGGGCGCCAGGGCGACCTTGCCCATCTGCGCCATGGCCTGGCGACGCGCCAGGGCAAAATCGCGCCCGCTGATCTTGGCGGTGATCAAACAGGGCATCTCCAGGCAGGGCGGTTCGTCGGCGCAAGCCGCAGGAAGCATGTTCGCGGATGCCTTCAACATCGACGCACCGGCTGCTTTCTGTCCGGCGGCCTGCACTGCGACAACAGCGGATTTCCCGTTCCGGCTCAGCGCCTGTCGGCGCGCCAGGGCGGCGGCCCGTCCGCTACTAAGCATCACGGCAGTTTGCGATTTGTTTTCCATGACTACGATCCGGGGAGTTGGAATCGGTGACAGAAGGATGCGTCGGTTTTCCGTTGCGGCCATCCGCGCTTCGTCATGCTACGGACGGCCATCGACGGGGTCCGGGGTCAGCGGCCGCGATAAACCACGAAGGCCGTGCCCTGGCTTTGAGCATAGTTATCGTAACCGACCAGGCGGATCATCTGATCGGGATACTCGCGGTGACAGGCCTCGACTTCGGCCAGCACGGCATCGACGGACTGCTCGCCGAACAGCGGCAGCTTCCACATGTACCAGTAGTTGCTGGTCGCCTTTTCCTTTTCGGTGTGCTCGACAGCCGGATTCCAGCCCTTCGAGATCAGATAGACGATCTGCTTCCTGACCTGGTCGGGCGTCATTTGCGGCAGGTACGAGAAGGTTTCGTACTTGGGCGACTGCTTGAAGCTGTAATCAGCCATTTGGGTATGTCCTTTCCTTGAAATCTCGCTGAGCGGATGGCGTGCGGGTTACGGGTTACTTGTGCACCACGTCCAGCTTGTCCACGGTGTCGAATTCGAACTTGATCTCTTTCCAGGTTTCCATGGCGATCTTGAGTTCGGGCGAGTGCTGGGCGGCGGCGATGAGAATCTCCTTGCCTTCCTTCTCGACCGGCCGGCCTTCGTTGCGCGCCTGCACGCAGGCTTCGAGAGCGACCCGGTTGGCCGTCGCTCCGGCCGCATTGCCCCACGGGTGACCCAGGGTGCCGCCGCCGAACTGGAACACCGCGTCGTCACCGAAAATATTGAGCAGCGCCGGCATGTGCCAGACATGAATGCCGCCGGAAGCCACGGCGAATGCGCCCGGCATCGAGCCCCAGTCCTGGTCGAAGAAGATGCCGCGCGAACGGTTCTCGGGGACGAAGGACTCGCGCAGCAGGTCGATCCAGCCCAGGGTGGCCTCACGGTCGCCTTCCAGCTTGCCGACCACGGTGCCGGTATGCAGGTGGTCGCCGCCCGAGAGACGCAGAATCTTGGTCAGCACGCGGAAATGGATGCCGTGGTGCGGGTTGCGGTCGAGCACGGCATGCATCGCGCGGTGGATGTGCAGCAGCATGCCGTTCTCGCGGCACCAGTTGGCCAGGCCGGTATTGGCGCAGAACCCTCCGGTGATGAAGTCGTGCATGATGATGCACGAACCGACCTCCTTGGCATACTCGGCGCGCTTGTACATCTCCTCGGGCGTCGGCGCGGTGACGTTCAGGTAGTGCCCCTTGCGCTCGCCGGTTTCCCGCTCGGCCTTTTCGACCGCCTCCATGACGAAGTCGAAACGCTGGCGCCAGCGCATGAAAGGCTGCGAGTTGACGTTCTCGTCGTCCTTGGTGAAATCGAGGCCGCCGCGCAGACACTCATACACGGCGCGCCCGTAGTTCTTGGCCGACAGGCCCAGCTTGGGCTTGATCGTGCAACCCAGCAGCGGGCGACCATATTTGTTCAGGATGTCGCGCTCGACCTGAATGCCCAGCGGCGGGCCGCCACAGGTCTTGACGTAGGCGATAGGAAAACGCACGTCCTCGAGACGCAGGGCGCGCACGGCCTTGAAACCGAACACGTTGCCGACCAAAGAGGTGAACACGTTGACCACCGAGCCCTCCTCGAACAGGTCGATCGGGTAGGCGATGAAGGCGTAGAAGCAGGTGTCGTCGCCCGGCACATCCTCGATGTGATAGGCGCGCCCCTTGTAGTAGTCCATGTCGGTCAGCAGATCGGTCCACACCGTCGTCCAGGTGCCGGTGGACGACTCGGCGGCCACGGCAGCGGCAGCCTCCTCGCGATCCACGCCTGCCTGCGGGGTGATCTTGAACACCGCCAGAATGTCCGTATCCAGCGGGGTGTACTCCGGAGTCCAATAAGTCTGGCGATATTCCTTGACGCCAGCGTCATACTTCTTCACTGCCATGTTTAACTCCTTTTTATCGATCGCTCGGTTGAATGACTCGAAACCCCGTTTGCACTACCGCCGGCGCCGGCTTGGGGCCGCACCACAAGCTCCGCCGACGTTCTTGTTCTAGGGCCCCGCCGACAGGGGGACGAATTACCTTGGGTTTTCTACTGCCTCCTAATAGTGAAATGCAATATAGCACTCGCACTTCATCAACTTATAATTATGATTGGTGATCGTAACAATAACCCTTGATGATCGTTTGGCCGACAGACATCGCGGCGGAACGGCCCGAACCGTGCTTGACATCCGGCATCAGAGCCCGGCCTCACGCAGGTATGCCTCGGCTGCCGCACGCACCTGGGAAGACTTGATCACCAGTCCCAAATCGATCATCTCGCTGCTATACACGGCAGTCTGCTGGCTGGCGGGAATGGGGGCGCTGACCAGATGGTTGGATTCCTCCTTGAAAAAAACCGCGGCCACGACGCCCAGAAACAGAAAACGCCGCGCCGCGCCGCGCTGGGCGATCGTGTCGCTATCGTAGAGAAATACCGGGCTGCCGCTCGACCCCGGGTACACCGCGGCATCCACCAGAAACTCCGGGCGCGCCTCGAAATCGAGGAAAACCGGGGTTGCGGTCGTGCCGCGCCGCAGGATGGGCATCAGGTTGGCCTTGTCCCACACCCCACTGGGATAGCCGACGAATATCACCTGCTCGAGCGCATCGAGATTCGTCACGGTCGCGCCATCAGGAATCAAGCGCCCGTCGATGGCCTGGTAGAAAATCTCGCCGCCTTGCTCCCGGATGTGCGCCTCGAGAGGGCGCAGCGGCAACACGGCAAGATCGACGCTGGCGTCGGGATGGTAGAACCAGGCCTGACTAAAATCCTCGATATCGAGGCGGAAACCCCGCCCGACCATCGGCTGCCCGTCGCGCTTGCGGGTAAAAATCAACGCGCCGGTGCGCACGTTCTCGGCAAGGTGGCGATTGGTCACGACGAAACTGTGCGGTTTCCCGTTGTGCATGCAGTCGAAAACGAAGGCGGTCCCCGTCCCCTGGGAGCCATCCTCGAGCACCGTGTCCACCCGCACGGTGCTGAACAACAAACGCTTGGCGATCGAATTGATTTCCACCGCGCCATCTTACACGCTTGTTCCGACCGCGTTGTTCCCCAACCCGTTTCCGGAGCGCCGGCGCCGTGACCGAAAAAAATCCCCGCCGCGGCGGGGATTTTGCCGTAGGCGCTCCTTGCGACGAGTCAGTGCACTTTCTCCCAGCCGGTGATCATCGCCTTGATGTGCGCCAGCGGGGTGGCGCCGGTGGTGGTGAGGTAAACATGCACGATGAGGAACAGCAGCATCAGGTATGCGCCGACCACATGCCCGAACGCAACCCAGGCGGGCACAAGGCCGCCCAAGCCCCAGTCCGCCCAGACATCGCTGAAAAGCATCAGCCATCCGGTCGTCCAGATGAGCGGACCGACGATCGCCAGGATGAACAGGTAGGCCAGCTTCTGCAAGGGATTGTGCTTGGTCAGCGCCGTCTGACGGTGGGGATGGGGCGCGTTCCTGAAAATGCCGAACAGATAGTAGTTCGCCATCGCCATCACGTTCTTGGTCGATGGGATGTACTGCTTCCACTCGCCGGTGGTGAGGTGCCAGAAGATCGCAAAGCACCACAGACCGACCAGGATCCAGGCCGCGATGGTGTGGTATTCGACCGCTTTTTCGAAGCCGAAGTAGCTGTACCAGCCGTGGATTTCCAGGCCGGAGAACAGCAGGAAGATGATCAGCGTCGCCTGCGACCAGTGCCAGAAGCGCTCGAATCTCTTGAAAATGTAGATATGTTCAGCCATCAGTGATCTCCCAGATTTCTCGTTTGGCGTTTCTTGCTCATGAGGATGCGCATCGCACCGTGGGCAACGACGCCGAGCAGCGTGAGCACGACCAACACCCTCATCGCGTTGTCGAGCCAGGGGGTGCTGTCGCGGCCGGTGATGTAGATGCCCTCGATCTTGTCCAGGCGGCCACCCTTGGTGTGGCATTCGCTGCAACCGACCGTATTTTCCTTGGGAGCCACCATGTGGTTGACCGGCCATTGGCTAACGGTCTCGATGAAGCCGACCTGGCCGGAGAATGGCAAGCCGGCCGTCTTCATGCCGGCGGCAACCGCTCTTTCCCAGTTCAGGTTGGTCCAGTAGGCCGTGTCGTTGGCGCCCGCCAGTTGGGTCACCGCCAGGGTCTTGTTGACCGGGTCATACGGCTGCTTGCCGACGTGCGTCTTGATCGGCCAGATCTTCGAGCGGCCATCCTCCGGGCTGCCCAGGAACTTGTTGATGTAGATCGGACGCTGCGCCGATTCGATCTTTTCGGTCGGCAGGGTGTATTCGACGTCGCCGTTGAACCAGATGTAGTCGGGCTTGACGTTGTCGCCGAAGGTAGATGTCCCCTTGTGCCCCTTGTAGATCGGGTTGCCGAGGTCGTCCCTGATGCTCAGGGGTTTGCCTTTCTCGTCGCGCTTGCCGGCGGTCGACCAGTCCCAGGAGAGCATCGTCGAGACCCCCCCCCGCGCCATGGCGGGAACATGGCAGGTCTGACAGGCCAGCACCCGGGAGTGACTGTCGAGCCGGTCTGCCTGATCGCCCTTGTGCGGTGTCTGGCCATGACAGGACTGGCAGGTCGCCGGATTTCTCTCCCCCGTCATGCCGCGGAGACGCGCAGGATCCTTATCCACCGCGGTGGGTGCATAGCGGCTGCCTGGGACATGATGGCCTTCCGTCTGATGGCAGGTCGCGCAGGTGAAATTGAGGCCGTCCGCGTTCATGTGAACGTCGATGCTCTTGTCCGGCTCCTCCAGAGAGGAGTCCATTTCACCCTGCTTGACGCCGTCCCCGCCGCCACCGAAGAAATGGCAACTGCCGCAGGTCTGCCGACTGGTCTTGCCGACATTCTGGGCAATCCGCTTGAGGTTGGTGCCGCGGATGATATTGCCCGAGCCGGGCGGCATCTCGACGTCCTTGGCGAACACGTTGCCATTGAGCCCGGAAGGCTTGCGGTAACTGCCCGTGGTGTCGTGACAAACCAGGCAGTCCACCCGCTCCGGATCGGTCGAAAGACCGCCCTTGTCGGTCAGCCCGGCGTATCCGACGTGACAACTCGTGCAGGCATGCAGATTGGAAACCGCCGAGGTGCAGTAGTTGTTGACCACGTGGCGCTTGCCGACCAGTTCCTTGCTCTTCGGATTGACAAACTCCCATTTCCAGTGCTGGGTATGCATCACCTGGTCGGCCGCCTCGGTGTGGCAAACCAAACACGCCCGGGTGACCTCCGGACCGGATTGAAAGTCCTGGTCAAGCTCCTTGAACTTGCCGTGATCGGCCGTAACCGCAGACTTCCGATCGGTGTCAGCGAACGCCACACCGGATCCCGAAACAACGACGAGCCACCCGACCAGCAGCGCGGTGGCGGCGCGCAGTACACGTTGCATAGCGACTCCCTTATATTTTTGGCAACGCGCTCATCTTATTACCCGCCGAATTCGGGGCGCAATTACTCCACGGGAGTAGCGCGGTCTTTCGGCAAGGGGATCGGCGCCCCTCCGGACGCGCGCTCAATCGTGCCCAGTCGATTGAATTATTAGCGTTTGCTGATACTGCGGCTCTTCGGCTTTCCACTAACCCATTTGGCTAGTTCGCAAGTCAATAACTTTGGTGCTAACGTGGTCGCGCTGCGTTGCCATGGTTCGAGCGGACCGCGTCGCCAGCTTCGAAAAAACTCGTACATGGGGGAAAGGCATCGATGAGTTCAGGAAACGGCTGGGTTGCCGGCTTCAAGGCCGACTACGAGAAAATCTTCGTCGAGGAATGGTCGCACTATGTCGGCGCGATCCTTCTGATCATGATCATCCTGGCGATGATGGTCAATGGCACGGTCTGGGGAGTTTTCGGCGGCGTACGCTACTGGGGCGACCAGATCAACGGCTTCCTCGGTCTGGCGCCGATCCTGGGCATCCACGTCGCCGAGGAGGGACCGCTCACGCACCGCATGTCGCTGATGAACATCATGCTGCTGCTCGGCGCCTTCACCGCCGCGCTGATGTCGCGACAATTTCTCGTCAGTCGGCCACCCAAGCTTGAGTATGTCTGGGCGGCCCTGGGCGGAACCCTGATGGGCGTCGGAGCGGCTTTGGCCGGCGGCTGCACGACCGGGGGCTTCTTCAATCCCGTGGTGCATGCCTCGCCGGCGGGCTGGACGATGTGGTTCGGCTTGCTGATCGGCGTAGTGATCGGTCTGAAACTTCTGCTCTGGACGCTCGAAAACATCAACTGGGGCATGAACCCCCCGCCTACCCTCAATACCCCCGGCGGCCTGGTGAAGGTGTTTCCCTGGATCGGGTTCGCCGTTCTCATCGGCATCGCAATCTGGGCCTACGAGTGGTACACCTCGCCGGACCGCGTCTGGGCGAGCCGCGCCGTGATCGTCGTGCTCGGCTTCGCCATCGGCTTCGTCATGCACCGGGCGCGACTGTGCTTCGCGCGCGCCTTCCGGGAGCCGTTCATGACGGCCGAAGGCGACATGACGAAGGCGGTCATCCTGGCCCTGGCGATCGGCATCCCGATCGCATCCTTCCTGTTCCAGAAAAACGTGATCGACCCCTACACGGCGATCCCCGCTGCCTTCTGGATCGGCTCGCTCGCCGGCGGCGTGATTTTCGGCGTCGGCATGATCTTCGCCGGCGGCTGCGCCTCCGGCTCGCTCTGGCGCATGGGCGAAGGTCACGTCAAGCTGTGGGTCGCCATGCTCTTCTTCGCCTGGATGGGGTCGACCGCCAGCGCGCTGCTGAAGAAGGCCGGCCTGACCTCGGCCGACCCGTATAGCGAGGCGGACTACGAAGTCACCGCCCTCGGCTACCAGGCCTACTGGCCCAGCATGTTCGAAGGCTGGGGTCTGACCCTGTTGGTCTCCGGCGCACTGCTGCTGGCTTGGTATGCCTTCGTGCGCTACAACGAATCGACCGAGAAATTCACTGTTTTGTAACGTAACTCGTGCAGTCCCTACAAAAAGGAGAGTTGAGATGAAACTGAAGCTGCTCGTCGCCGCAGTCTCCATTGCCCTGATCGGAGGTTGCGCCCAAACGCCACAAAAACCGGTAGGCGCCGAAGCCAAGCCCGCAGCGGCCCCGGCGGCCGGCGGTGGGGTGGGGGTCGGCAACTACAAGCCTTACACCAAGATCGTCGATTTCGCTTACGTCAAACCCCATGCCACGCCGCCGATCGACCGCGCCAAGACCGCGCTGCTGATCGACTCGCGGCCCACCAAGCCGCGCTTCGATCCGGGTCACATTCCCGGCTCCATCAACATTGTCGACCCGCTTTTCGACAGGCAAAAAGACCGGCTGCCCGCCGACAAGAACAAGGAGATCATCTTCTACTGCGGCGGCCCCGCCTGCGAGCTCTCGCACCAGTCGGCCTATAAGGCCGAGGCGCTCGGCCACACCAACATCAAGGTGTTCCAGGGCGGCATGCCGGAATGGGAGGCCAGAGGCGAACTCGTCTCCGTCAGCACCGCTTTCATCAACAGGATCCTGGCCGAAAAACAGGACATCGTGTTGGTCGATTCGAGGCCGGATCGGGTCTTTGCCAAGGGCAGCATTCCTGGCGCGATCAACATTCCGGACAACAAGTTCGATGCCGCCCGATTGCCCGCCGACAAGAACAAGCCGATCATCTTCTTCTGCGGCGGCCTGATCTGCGACCTGTCCGACAAGTCGGCGCACAAGGCAAGGCAGCTGGGCTACAAGAACGTGCGGGTCTATACCGAAGGCTATCCGGCCTGGCTCGAGGCGAACAAGGCCGCAGCCGCTCCGGCAGCCGCACCCGCCGCGGCCGCGCCCGCCGCAGCCGCTCCTGCGGCAGCCGCAGGCGGATCCGGGATCGAAACCACCGCCGACAAGCTGGTCATCCACCCTGCCTTTTTCGAGCGCGTTGTCAGGGAAAACCCCGCCAGACTGACCATCGTCGACGTGCGCCGCGCCGTGCAGTGCCAGGCCGGCACCTGGCCGGGCGCCCAGTGCATCCCGCTGGAGGAACTGGAGGGCAAGCTCGCCGCACTGCCCAAGGGCAAGCCGATCGTCTTCACCTGCGCAACCGGCGCCCAGGCCAGCATGGCGCACGACATGTTCGTCGACAAGAAAATGCAGGGCGAAGCGTATATCCTCGACGCCGAAGTCGAGATGGCTGACGGCAAGATCCGCCTGAAGAAGAAGTAATCTTCGCGCGAAGCGCCCGCCCGTGTCGCTTGGCCGGACACGGGCGGTGGTGTCCTCCGGCATCGACACCCCTCTCCACCCAGCGTGGCCGGGCCTCGCGTGGCCCGTTTCTCGCGTGGCCCGTTTCTCCCGTGGTAAGCTTGCGCGCCAGTGTATTCCGGTGCTCTCGCACCGCTCGTCAAGCCTAGATGCCCGCTTCCCGCTTTTTGCAGCACGCGCTCCTGCAGCGCTTCTTTCCGTTTCTGGCGTGGCTGCCGATCAATGCGTCCGTCCTGCGCGGCGACCTGATTGCCGGCATCATCGGCGCCCTGGTGCTGGTGCCGAAGGCGATGGCCTACGCCCAGTTGTCTGGCCTGCCGGTCTATTTCGGACTCTACACCGCATTCATTCCGGCCATTCTTGCCGCCTTGTGGGGTTCTTCGCGGCAGTTGCTGACCGGGCCGGTCGCCATCGTTTCGCTGATGACCGCCGCCGCCGTCACTCCGCTCGCCGTTCCGATGAGCGAGGACTACATCGGCCTGGTACTCCTGCTCACCCTGCTCGTCGGCATCATCCAGTTCGCGCTCGGCGCCGTCAAGCTGGGCACCATCGTCAACTTCGTGTCCCACCCGGTCATTCTCGGCTTCATCAACGCCGCGGCGATCATCATCGCCCTTTCGCAGCTGGATCTGCTGCTCGGCATCCCCAAGGGGCGCAGCGGTTCCTTTCTCAAGGACATCTGGGAAATGCTCGCCTACCTGCCCCAGACCCATCTGCCCACGCTGGCCATGTCGGCTTTCGCCCTGGCGCTGATGCTCGCATTGAAAAAAGTCAAGATGCTGATCAAGCCGAGCGTGTTGATCGTGGTGGTCGTCACGACCCTGGTCAGCTATTTCGCCGGCTACGCCCACGACAGCAAGGGCAAGCCCGAGGACATCGTCAACCCGGCGATCCATGCCCTGGTGATGGGCCACATCGTCGCCGACGACAACATCCGTGCCATGACCGCGGAAATCGCGGACAAATCCGCGGAACTGCGCGCGCTCGGCCAGGAGGACGATCTCGCCGAGATCGCCGAGATCAACTATCAACTCGATCTGATGCGCCTGGCAATCGCCAACATGGAGCACGACAACAAGGAGCGCATGCAGCAGCTCCATCGGGTCAAGCTAAAGCGCGCCCTTGCTGCCGAAACCGGGTCGGCAAAAATTTACCTCGAGGGCGAAGTGCCGCCGACAGTCGCTACCGATGGCCGCACCTGGCACATCAAGAAAATCGAAGACGGCCAGATCGGACTGGTGGGCGGCGGCGAGGTGATCGGCGCCATCCCGTCCGGCCTGCCCGATCTGCGCCTGCCGACACTGGGTTTCGAAGCTGTCCTGTCCCTCGTTACCGCCGCACTGATCATCGCGCTGGTCGGGTTCATGGAAACGATTTCGATGGCGAAGGCGCTGTCGGCCCAGACCAAGCAGCGCATCGACCCCAACCAGGAGTTGATCGGCCAGGGGGTGGCAAACATCGGCGGAGCGTTCTTCCAGTCCTATCCCGCCTGCGGCTCCTTCACCGGTTCGGCCATCAACCTGCAGGCGGGCGCCCGCACCGGGCTGGCTTCGGTATTCAACGGAGTGTTCGTGGCCGTCACTCTGCTGTTTCTGACCTCCTGGCTCTACTACCTGCCCAAGGCCGTGCTGGCCGTGATCATCCTGCTGGCGGTCGTCGGCCTCATCACCCCGGCCGCAATCAGGCACACCTGGCAAGCCAGCCGCAAGGATGGGGCCACGGCCCTGGTCACCTTTTTCGCCACCTTGATCTTCGCCCCCCATCTCGACAAGGGCATCATGATCGGCGCGGTGCTGGCGATCGTCATGCACCTCCACGAAACGATGCAGCCGCGCGTCGCGATTCTGGGTCGCCACCGCGACGGCACCCTGCGCGACGCCAAGATTCACAATCTGCCCGCCTCCGACGTCATCACCGCCATACGTTTCGATGGCCGCCTCTACTTCGCCAATGTTTCCTACTTCGAGGAAGCAGTGCTCAACGCCGTCGCCGACAACCCCGCAGCGCCTTACGTGCTGATTGTCGGCGACGGCATCAACGGCATCGACGCGTCGGGCGAGGAAGTCATCCACCACCTCGTCGAGCGCCTCAACGAGATTGGCATCGTCGTGCTGTTCGCCGGCCTCAAGAAGCAGATCCACGACGTGATGCGCGCCACCGGCCTGCGTGACAAGATCGGCAAGAAGCGCTTTTTCGCCACCGCCGAGGAAGCCCTCAATGTCATCTACTCGCGCGCCGAGTACGCCGGCGAGGACGATCCGCTGCGCCCGCCGCCGCGCCGGGAACCGATGTCCGCCATGAAGCTGCACGAATAACCTACACCCTCAGGCCCATTACCGGGACCGTTGGAGCGCACATGAAACCCCTGGCCGAGCATCCGCACATCGACGCGGATGCGACGCCGGCCGCTGTTCGGCATGCCGATTCTGGCGGGGTGATGCCGGGAAAGTCGGCGCTGGCGGGACGGCGCATCCGCTGCCCGGCGCCGACCGGTCAGTCCCCGGCCTCCTTGCAGGCGATAATGATCCGTTCGATCAGGTCTTCGATATCGATCGGCTTCAGGCAGTAGTTGCTCGCCCCCTGTTCCATACCGAGGATGCTCGACTGCAGGGAAGCATGGCCGGTCAGCATGATCACCGGAAGCCGGGGCGCGACGCGCTTGACCAGGCACAGGCACTCGATGCCGTCGGCATCGCCGAGCATGACGTCGAGCACTACTGCATCGGGCCAGCCTGCCTGCACCTCCGCCAGCGCCGCGGCGCAGTCGAGGGCGGTCTTCACCTCATAGCTGCGCCGGCGCAGGCGGCGCGCCATGGTCTCGAGAAACTCGCTTTCGTCGTCGACCAGCAGGATGTTCTTAGGCAGCATGGAGCTGTTCCGCCGCCGTACGGGCGGCATTTTCCTGAATCGTGCGGATGTCGGCGCGGATCTTGGCCCGGAACCTCTCGATGAATCCTTCTTCGTCCATCACCATGTCGACCTGGCGCGTGTGGATGATCAGGTAGCCGAGCGCCAGCAGGCGCTCGTGCAGATAGGGTATCGGCCTTTTCTCGATGCGCGCCACCAACGCATCGGCTTTGCGGTCCACCCGGAAGCCGAGTTCCTTGAGCATCTCCGCCAGCAGGCCGACACGCCGGCGCCGGCGCCGCTCGTCCGCCGCACCGCCCTGAAACTGGAAACTGACATAGGACTCGTTGAGCAATTCAGAGAAATTCGCCTCCGCCAGAGCAAAATGATAGCCGAGGCGCACGCTGAGATTGCAGTACTTCTTCGACACCAGGAAATAGTTCCGGTCGCCCAGGTTCGAGCGCACGGCCGGATCCAGCTGCGGATTCATCGCCGACTGGGCGATGATCGCACCCAGGCCGCGCACGCTGATCGGCGGCGGCCCCTCCCAGGGTATCGCGGTCATACCCCCCCAAATGACGCGCATCGGCTCGGAAACGATGTCCTCGATGCGGATGAACTGGGCGGCGGCATCGACCCCCTCCCGGTAGCCGTCCTTCAGGTTGACCACCCACCACTGGGAAGGACTGTCGGCCACATAAAGCTGCTTGGCCGACTTGTCGCGGGCGCCATGACGCCGGCCGAAATTGAACATCTCGTGCAGGGCCTTTTCGTGGCAGAAACGCGTGATGTCGTGCAGCGTGCGGCAGTTCGCCGGCTTGAAGAACGGCGAGTCCGGCTCGGTGAGATGCAGCGGCGTGACATGGATCAGCGCCTCCTTGAGCAGACCGTAGATCGGACTGCCGACCATCAGGCTGCGGCGCGTGGACGCCCGGGTCAGCAGGGCCTCGACGCGACCGGCATAAACCCGGCGGCTGTCGGCGCACAGCGTGACGATCTGGCCATTCTCCAGCCGGGCCGATGCGTCCCCGCCGTCGAACAGGGCCGGAACGCCGAACTCCCGCGCCACGGTCGCCAGATGGGTCGCGCTCTGGCCGGTGTCGCTGATCACGCCGGCGGCGCGACTGATGAGCACCGCCCACTCCGGCCAGGGCGTTTCCACCACCAGCACGGCGCCTTTGGGAAACTCGAGCACGTCGAGCGCGCAATTGACCTTGAACACCGGCCCGACGGCAACGCCTTGGCTGGCGGTCACCCCGCCCTCCACCAGCAGCTGCGCATCGACCGCGCCGGCAGGAGCCTGGGCTTCCGTTACCGGGACAGGTGCGGTATCGAGCGGTCGCGCCTGCAGGATGTAGAGATCGCCGCTCGCGTCGATCGCCCACTCGATGTCCTGCGGCCCGCCGAAATGCGCCTCGATGCGCAGGGAGAGTTCCGCCAGTTCGCGCACCTGCGTCTCGGCAAGACACGGTCCCCGGCCCGGCTGCGCCTCCTTGCGGCAGCAAATGGCATGCGGCGGTTCGCGCTCGACTTCGAGCATGTCGTAGGCCGCCACCCCATCCACGATCTGATCCCCCAGCCCGAGTGCGGCATGGATCAGCAGATGCCCCGCCCCGGCATCGGCGGGCGGGCGGGTATATACGACCCCGCTGACATGGGCATCCACCATGACGATGCATCCCACGCACATGATGACATCCTGATGCCGGAAGCCGCGCTGCTGGTGATAGACGATCGCCTGGCTCTGGTACTTGCCGGCCAGGATGTCGCGATACACCGGAAGAATATCGTCCAGGCCGATGCGCAGGCGGCTGCGATACTGTCCGGCGAAGGAGCTGACATCGCTGTCCTCGCCCAGCGCACTCGAACGCAGCGCCACCTTGAAGTCGTTCTTCCCCTGTCGCTCGATCAACTCGTGGGTCTGCGCGCGGATGGCGCGCTCCAGATCGTCCGGAAAGGATGTCGCCCGGATCAGCTCCTGAATTTCGGAACTGACGGAATAAAGCGCCGTGAGATCGTCGAGGTCCAGGGTTTGGAGCAGGCGATTGATCTCGATCTGAGTGTGGCTCACCTCCATGAAATGCTTGGCGGCGGCGGCGGTGACAGCGAAGCCGTCCGGAACGCGGATACCCAGCAGGTTGCGCATCTCACCCAGATTGGCCATCTTGCCGCCGACCTGGTTAATGAGGCTGCGCTCGATCTCGTCGATCGAGTAGGTGAACACCCTGCCCTTGACCTCGGGCTGGCGCGAAAGGATCGCCTCGATGCGGTGGGTGACGGCGGCGAAGCTGTCATTCAGGCCCCGGTAACGCCCTTCGGACAGCACCGTCAGGCTCTGGATCATCTTGTAAACATTGACCGTCAGCGCCGTCAGCTCGCCGCGCACGAAGGTCATGCCGAACGGTCTGCCCGAGCGCAGCATGGCCTCCGCCCGGGCCATGCCTTCGAGCGCGTTATTGTTGGCCGTCAGCAGGGCGCGAAAGTTCTTGAAATGCGTCTGGAATGCAGACTGGATGCGATCGTCGTGCCGCCGGCCGCGCCGGCGGAAAAGGTCAACAATCCAGCCAAACATGAAAACCTCCCCCGGCGCCGCGCCGGAACCTCGTCCCGACGCGGCGCCGGGACGGATTTAGTGTTCGAGCCTCAGTCCGATCCCCTCAAACAGGAAGAGGATGGCATACCCATACCATACCGTATAAATGACATAACCCACCAAGGCCGCCAGCACGATCCAGAACAGGTCCATGATCGGTATGGCTTCGATGCCGTAGTAATTGTAGGCCGGCTCGACGCCCTTGGTGACCACGTCGTGCAGGATCTTGCTCTCGGCAAAGCGCCCCTGGCGATCGAGATCCTTCGCCGCGGCGGAAAGGATCTTGTGCCAGTCGAAGAGCGCCTGACGCGCTTCGAGACCATACTTGGCGGTGACCGCCGCGCCGTCATTGGCGAACATCAGGTCGGCATCGGTCAGCGCCTGGCCGAGCAGCTTGCCGAGGTCGGCATCGACGGCCAACTGCATCTCCTGGCGCGTGACGCCGGCCCCGCCCTGACCGAGCAGCTTTTCCATGCGCTCGGCCTGGGGCGCGCTGGCGGCCTGCAGGGTCAGGCTGACGGCGCTCCCGGCATGCTTTTCGGCCTTCTCGTTCAGATCGGGAATGTAATAGGCCGAATTTTTCGAGATCGAATTGAACACGTTGTCGAGATAGCTGATCGTGTTCTTTCCGTCCGGCCACAGCGGCATGAAGAGGACGGCAAGCACCAGGAAAAATCCGGTCAGCAGAATCAAGCCGAGGCCAAATTCCTTTTTGTCGTGGATCATGTTCAATCCTCCCGCTTGAGCGTCTTGAGGTTGCTGAAGAATGTCCAGAACACCCAGATCGTGAACGTGCTGAGGACGACGAAGAAGATGGCGATGCCGATGCGCTCGATGAGCAGTCCGGCTTCGGCCGACAGCGGAATGTAGCCCAGGTTCCCCAGCTTGCCGGGCAGCGCGAAGATGCGGTTGGCAAAAGCAGCCAGCACGGCAACGGCGAAGAAACCGCGGATGGTCACCCCTGATACCACCTTGGTCACCAGCGTGCCGATCTGGATGCCGAACAGGGAACCGAGCAGCATCCCCATCGCCAGCGTGTAGAAGATGAAGCCGTAGATCGCATACTGGCCGATGCCCGCGTAGCCCGCGGTGAACACGATTTGCAGGATGTCCGTGCCGACCGTCGTCGAGGCCGAAACGCCGAGGACATAGACGAAAATCGGGAAGGTGAGGAACCCGCCGCCCACACCCATGATGGCGGCGGCGATGCCGACGATGAAACCGCTGATGACCAGGAACAGTGCGGAAACCTTGCGGCCGCCCGGAACCACGCCTTCGTCGAAATGAATCATCGGCGGGATGTTGACCGACTGGATCCTGCGCGACAGCGAGGTCATGTCGTCGTGGTCTGGCGCAACCTGATTGCTGCCCTCGACCCTGCCCTGCGCAGCCGGCTTGCGGGAGGCCTTGCGTATCCGCAGGTAGTCGGACAGGCCGTAAAAACCGAGGAAGCCGAGCAGGAAGACATAGACCGTGGTGATGAAGGCGTCGGAAAGAACCGGGTTGGCCTCGTAGATTGTTCGGTTGATGTAGCCGCCCAGGGTCGCGCCGCCGATGGAGCCGACCAGGAAGGTCACCGCGAGCATCACGGAAATGTTGCCCAGCTTGCGGTGCAGGACGCTGCCCATGATCGCCTTGGCGAAAATGTGGAACAGGTCGGTGCCGACGGCAAGGATGCCCTTGACGCCCGCGCTCATGAGCGCGGGGGCGATGATGAAACCCCCGCCGGCGCCGATGCAGCCGGTGATCAGGCCGGCCACGACGCCGACGGCGATCGACGCCAGGAAAATCGTGGTCGTGTAGTAGGCAGGACTGAATGCCTGCTTGCCCCCCAACACGTTCGGCAGGGCTTCATTGACCGATTCGGCGAAGGTCGTGCCGATCAAGAAGACGGGCAGGATCAGCAGCAGCAGCAACCCCATGCGGCGCCGGTCATGCAGGATGCGGAGCGAGGTGTCGATTTCCCAGCGCGCGAAACTTCGCGCTCCATGCATCATAAGTGCGTAAAACTCTCTAGAGACTCCCATTGCTAACTCTCTCCCCTTAAAAAAACCGTCAAACCCTCTGTTCGGCGCCGCCGGTTTGGCGGCGGTCCGCTGCCGGCAAATACAAACTGAATACCGCGCCACCCTCCTGCCGGTTGGCCGCCGTCAGGCGCCCGCCGCTTTTCTCCATGATCTCGCGCGAGACGTAAAGCCCGAGCCCCGTGCCCTTGCCCTTCGGCTTCGTGGTGAAAAACGGATCGTACAGATGCGTCAGCACCGTGCCGCTCAGGCCCGGACCATTGTCGGCGAAATCCGCCGCAACCCGATCGCCGGCAAGGCGGCTGGCGATCTCGATCGAGCCGTCCTTGCCGATGGCATCGATCGCGTTGTGCAGGATATTCAGAATCACCTGCTGCAGACGAGCCGGATCGCAGATCGCTTTCGGCAGGTTGGCGCCGTAGCGCCGCAGCAGGACGATGCGATGGCGCCTGGCTTCGTGTTCGAACAGCGCCACGGTCTCCTCGAGCGCCTGGTTGATGTCGATTTCCATGTCCCTGCCTTCCGGCGCATGGGAAAAACCGAGCAGGCGCCGGGTGATCGTGCCGGCGCGTCCGGTCTGCGTCCGGATTTTTCCCAGCGCGAGGAAATAATCCTCCGCATGCAGCAAGCTCTCCTGCCGCTCGTCTTCCATCAGATCGCGCATCAAGCCGGCCTGGTCCGCAATCAGCTGCAGCGGATTGTTGATTTCGTGGGCGACGCTGGCGGCCAGGCGCCCGATCAGCGCCATCTTTTCCATCTCCCCCATGTGGTTGACCAGAACACTGCGATCCTGTTCGGCGCGCTCCAGGCGCCCGATCATCGAGCGGGTCAGCACCACCGCGACCAGGACGATCAACACCGTCGCGATCGCCACCACGGCCGTATCCAGACGCCGCGCCTCGTCGTAGGACGCCAGGGCCGCGGGCAGGCTGGACTTGAGCACCATGAGCCAGCGGCCGTCATTCACCGCAATCGCGCTGACCAGGTGGTCGCCCGACCGGACCGCCTTGCCGCCCCGGTCCGCCAGATCCGCGAACAGGGCCAGCTGGGCGGGACTGGGGACATCCTGACCACGTCGGCTGGGCGTCTGCCATTCGCCGCGCCGGTTGACGATGAAGGCATCGCCGTCCGGACCGACATTCACCGATTCAAGCAGGCTGTTGAAGAAGGCGGAATTGACGGTGGCACGCAGAATCCAGCGCCGGTCGGCATCGGCGACCGCCACGACGAGATGGGGAACCTGGCGCACGCCGGGAAAGACATCGCTGACGTAGCGCCCCCCCTTCATGACTTCGGCAAACCAATCGGCCTGGGCATAGTTTTCATTGGACAACGCCTGTTCGAAGGGGCCGTGGTAGGCGCGATGCCAGCCGAGATGGTCGATGACGCCGAGGTCGGTGATCGCTCCGCTGCGGTTCGTGGCATCGAACAGTCGGCCGAGGCGCTGTCCGTCGACCAGGGCATGCGGCCCGAAAAACGAAAGATATCCCGCCAGCAGATCCTCTTCGGCCGCCAGGAAACGGTCGATGATTTCCTTGCGGTCGCGCGCCAGGGTCGTCAATTCGAGGGAAGTCCCCTCGATCCACGAATCCTGGTAGAAACGCGCGGCGTTGAAATTCAGGATGAGCAGCGGCACCACGGCCACAACGACGAAGACCAGCGCAAACAGAAATTTCTGCTTGGCATAAAAGGCCTCGCGCGCGCGCACGGTCATCCCGCCGCCGCGCGCACCGGTTGTCGGGCACGGAACCTGGGCGGGCGCGGGGCGGGCACGATGACCCATGGCCCCTGCGCGGTATGCCGCCGGCACAACATTCGACTTTCCTCCCTTGGTGAACCCCGAACGATACGGCACCCCGTCGGGCGGACCGACGGGGTGCCGATTCCTTCCTGCGGGTTGTTTGGTGCGGGGAGGGTGAAGCATACAGGAAAGCGCTTTTCATGTAAGCTCCCCCGATGGGTTACAGACTGTCGAAGATTTACACCCGCACCGGGGATGCCGGCCTGACCGGGCTGGGGGACGGCTCGCGCATCGGCAAAGACGGCCCGCGCATCGCCGCTCTGGGCGACGTGGACGAACTCAATGCCGGCGTCGGCCTGTTGCTCTGCGAGGAACTGCCGGACGAGGTGCGCGTGCTGCTTACCGGCATCCAGCATGACCTGTTCGATCTGGGCGGCGAGCTGTCGGTGCCGGGCGCCAGCTTTCTCCAGCCCACGCAGCCGGGCCGGCTCGAAACGGCGATCGACCGATTCAACGGCGAACTGGAACCGCTCAAGGAATTCATCCTGCCGGGCGGCATGCGCGCCGCCGCACTGGCGCATCAAGCCCGCACGGTCTGCCGGCGCGCCGAACGCGCGGTGGTCGCGCTGGCGCAGAGGGAAGCGGTGTCGACCCCGGCCCGCCAATATCTCAATCGACTGTCCGATCTGCTGTTCGTGCTGGCGCGCTGGCTCAACCGCCAGGCCGGGCGGGACGACGCGCTCTGGCAGAAAGGCCGCGGCGCCTGACCCTGCGGGCACGGCCCGCGGGGGCGGGCACGCGGGAAATCCACCGGAGCGCGCCCGGAGCTTTCCAGTCGGCAGGCGTAGGGCTATATTTGGATCGGTGCGGCAATGCGCGGGCACGTCGGGCGTTTCGAGGCGGCGGGGAGGGTGCAATGGAGCGTGGATCGGTCATCCGCAAGAGCGCAACCGACCTTCGGGTTGCGCCGAACTTTTCGGACTACGAGGGCGGGCGTGCGGCGTTCTCCTGGCGGGCGGCGTTGCGGGAGATCGCCGGCGCGGCGGACCGCGTCAATCTCGCGGTACTCGCGGTGGATCGCCACGCGGCAGGAGCGGGGCGCAACCGGACGGCCTTTCGCTTCCTCGCCCCGGGGTCTCCAGCGCGCGACATCGGTTATGGCGAGCTGGCCGAGCTGACCGGCCGCTTCTGCGCTGTGTTGCGCGCGCTGGGGATCGGCAAGGGTGAGCGCGTATTCGTCCTGGCCGGGCGCATTCCCGAACTGTATGTCGCGGTGCTCGGCAGCCTGAAAAACGGCTGCATCGTTTCGCCGCTGTTTTCAGCCTTCGGGCCGGAACCGATCGCCACGCGGATGAATCTGGGCGGCGGCAGCGTGCTCGTCACCACGGACCTGCTCTACGAGCGCAAGGTGGCGAAGGCGCGCGAGCGGATGCCGACCTTGAAGCACGTGTTGCTGGTGGCCGAAGATGGCGGCACGACGGACGTGCCGGACACGCTCGACCTGGCGACGCTGATGGCGGCGGCAAGCGAGCAATGCGAGACCGCGCCGACCGGCCCCGAGGACATGGCGTTGCTGCACTTCACCAGCGGCACCACGGGCACGCCGAAAGGCGCGATCCACGTGCATGGCGCAGTGGCGACGCATTGGGCGACCGGAAAATACGCGCTCGACCTGCATCCCGAGGACATCTTCTGGTGCACCGCCGATCCGGGCTGGGTCACGGGCACGTCCTACGGCATCATCGCGCCGCTGCTGCACGGCGTGACCTCGATCGTCGATCGCGCCGAATTCGACGCCGAGCGCTGGTATGCCATCCTCCAGGATGAAGGCGTGACGGTCTGGTACACCGCGCCGACGGCGGTCCGCATGCTGATGAAGGCCGGGGCCGAGATTCCCGCGAAATACCGTTTTCCCAAGCTGCGCTTCATCGCCAGCGTCGGCGAGCCGCTCAACCCCGAGGCGGTGCGCTGGGGCAAGGAGGTACTCGGCCTGCCCATCCACGACAACTGGTGGCAGACCGAGACTGGCGGCATCATGATCGCCAACACGCCGGCCTTCGACATCAAGCCCGGCTCAATGGGGCGGCCGCTGCCCGGCATCGACGCGGCGATCGTCAAGCGCAACGAGGACGGCTCGCTCACGCTGATCGACACGCCCGACGTCGAGGGCGAACTGGCGCTCAAGTCCGGCTGGCCCTCGATGTTCCGCGGCTACCTCAACAACGAGGAGCGCTACCGCAAGTGCTTCGCCGGCCCGAACAATGAGTGGTACCTGACCGGCGACCTGGCGAAGCGCGACGCCGACGGTTACTACTGGTTCGTCGGCCGCGCCGACGACGTGATCAAATCGGCCGGCCACCTGATCGGCCCGTTCGAGGTCGAAAGCGCGCTGATGGAGCACCCGGCCGTGGCCGAGGCCGGCGTCATCGGCAAGCCCGACCCGGTGGTCGGCGAGACGGTCAAGGCCTTCGTCTCGCTGAAGCAGGGCTACGCGGACTCGGAGGCGCTGCGCATGGAACTGCTCGGCCATGCCAGGAAGCGCCTCGGCGCCGCCGTCGCGCCCAAGGAGATCGCCGTGCTGCCGAGCCTGCCGCGCACGCGCAGCGGCAAGATCATGCGCCGGCTGCTGAAGGCGCGCGAGCTCGGCCTGCCCGAGGGTGACCTGTCCACGCTGGAGTCGGGTGCCTGACATGACGATCGATCATCGCGCCCCGCCCCCGCCCAGCGGCCCGGTGCCCTGGGACAAGGACTTCGCGCAGCGCTTGCTGGCCGACATGCTGCGCACCCGCCGCATGGAGGAGAAGTGCGCGGAGCTTTACGGCGCCGGCAAGATCCGCGGCTTCCTGCACCTCTACATCGGCGAGGAGGCGGTGGCGGCCGGCGCGCTGGCCGCCTTGCGCGCGGAGGACAACGTCGTCGCCACCTATCGCGAGCACGGCCACGCGCTGCTGCGCGGCATGAGCATGGGCGCGATCATGGCCGAGATGTACGGCAAGCGCGAGGGCTGCGCGCGCGGCCGCGGCGGCTCGATGCACCTGTTCGATGCGCAGACGCGGCTCTTCGGCGGCAACGCCATCGTCGCAGGCGGGCTGCCGCTGGCCACCGGCCTCGGCCTCGCGGCGCAGATGCTGAACGAGGACCGCGTCACCGCCTGCTTCTTCGGCGATGGCGCGGTGGCCGAGGGCGCCTTCCACGAGTCGCTGAACCTTGCCGCCCTCTGGAAACTGCCGGTGCTGTTCTGCTGCGAGAACAACCTCTACGGCATGGGTACCGCGATCGAGCGCGCCGAGGCGCAGACCGACTTCTGCGCCAAGGCGGCGTCCTATGCCATGCCGGCGCAGCGCGTCGATGGCATGGACATCGTTGCCGTGCATGAGGCGACGCAGCAGGCCGTGCAGCGCGTGCGCGGGGGCGGGCCGATGTTTCTCGAGTACCAGACCTACCGCTTCCGCGCCCATTCGATGTTCGACGCCGAGCTGTATCGCGACAAGGCGGAGGTCGAGGAATGGAAGACGCGCGGGCCGATCCACACGTTCACCGCCCGGCTCAAGAGCGAAGGCAAGCTCACAGAAGAGGCGTTCCTCGCCCTCGACGCGGCGGCGCAGCGGGAAGTGGAAGATGCCGTCGCCTTTGCCGAGGCGGGCGGCTGGGAGCCCGTCGCGGACCTGCTCAAGGACGTGCACACATCATGACGCGCCGACTCTCCTACCGCGAAGCCGTGCGCGAGGCGATGCGCGAGGCCTTGCAGAACGATCCGCGCGTCTTCCTGATGGGCGAGGACGTCGGTTGCTACGGCGGCACCTATGCGTTCTCCAAGGGTTTCCTCGAGGAGTTCGGGCCGGAACGCATCCGCGACACGCCGCTGTCCGAATTGGGCTTCGTCGGCGCCGGCATCGGCGCGGCGCTCGGCGGCCTGCGGCCCATCGTCGAGGTGATGACGGTGAATTTCAGCCTGCTCGCGCTCGACCAGATCGTGAATACCGCCGCGCTCTACCGCCACATGTCGGGCGGCCAGTTCTCGGTGCCGCTGGTGATCCGGATGTGTACCGGCGCAGGGCGCCAGCTCGCCGCGCAGCACTCGCACAGCTTCGAGGGCTGGTACGCGCACATCCCCGGCATCAAGGTGCTCGCGCCGGCGACCCTCGAGGATGCGCGCGGCATGCTGGCGCCGGCACTCGCCGATCCCGACCCGGTGGTGATCTTCGAGCATTGCCAGCTGTTCAACACCGAAGGCGAACTGCCCGACGACTGGCGCGTCGACATCGCCTCCGCCAAGGTCAGGCGCGCGGGCAAGGATGTCGCCATCATCACCTATGGCGGCTGCCTGCCCAAGGCGCTCGCCGCGGCGGAAACCCTGGCCGCACAGGGCATCGAGGCCGAGGTGCTCGACCTGCGCGTGCTGCGTCCGCTCGACACGGCGAGCATCGTGGCCGCGGTCGCCAAGTGCCATCGGGCGGTGGTTGTCGACGAGAACTGGAAGAGCGGCGGTTTCGCGGCCGAGGTGGTCGCGCGCATCATGGAAAGCGCCTTCTTCGAACTCGACGCACCGGTCGCGCGCGTCTGCAGCGAGGAAGTGCCAATTCCGTATGCGAAGCATCTCGAGGACGCGGCGCTGCCGCAAGCAGACAAGATTGTCGCCGCGGTGAAAGGGCTGTTCTCATGATCGATTTCAAGCTGCCGTCGCTCGGCGCCGACATGGACGAGGGCACCCTGCTCGAATGGAAGGTGAAGCCCGGCGACGCCGTGAAGAAGGGCCAGGTGGTCTGCGTGGTCGATACCGTCAAGGCGGCGGTCGACGTCGAGTGCTGGCAGGAAGGCACGGTCGCCGAGCTGCTCGCCGAGGTCGGCCGGAAGATGCCGGTCGGCACGGTGATGGCGCGGCTGCTGGAAGGTGGTGAGCCCGGTATTGCCGTCCCCATGCTGGCGGCGGAACGGCTTGGCGCCGTCCCCATGTTGGAGGCGGGCCGGCCCAGTGCCGTCCCGCCAGCGCCGACTTTCCCGCCGCGGCGCATGATCTCCCCCGCGGCGCGCAAG
>JAGXSN010000179.1 GCA_018333815.1 Sulfuritalea sp.
GGGTTTTTCGACGATTTTCTGTTTGGGCGGCAGTGGGGTTTTCTCCGGCAGCGGCGGGGCGATGAAGTTGACGAAGAGCGTCATCGCTTCCTGCGGACTCGGAATCAGCCGGTGCTGCCAGAGACCCCACAGGGCGGCGGCGTGCAGGGCAATGACGACGACCAGGCCGCAGGCGCGCTCCATCGAGATCGCTTCATGCCTATGCCGGTGCGACGCTCAGTCGAGGGCCATGTTGAGTTTGATCCAGGCAAAGCGCCCGGGCTCATTGACTCGCGTCGTGGCCGGGTTGTAGCCGGCGATGGTCGCGCCGGCCTTGCTGATGTGCTCGGCGTATTTCCTGTCGAACAGATTGTCGATGCCCGCGGCCAGCAGGAGGCGCTTGTCGAAGCGGTAGCTGCCGTTGATGGCGAAGGTCGAAAATCCCGGAGTGCTGCCAATGTCCTGGCCGACGATGTTGCCGTATCTTGCATGAACGCGGCTCTGGCTGGCGACCAACCGCGTCTGTGCCGCGGCGTTCCACGGACCGTTGCGCCAGTCGAGGCCGAACTTGAGTTCGGGCGGCGGCGTTTGCGCCAGGGGAACGTCCATCGTGTCGTTGTCGGCGCGGACATGGGCATAGCTGCCGCGCAGTGTCCAGTGTTTCGCGAAACGCCAGGCCAGATCGGCTTCCATGCCGTAGCGGGTGGCGTCGACGTTCATGCTGCAGCTCCATGTCGCTCCCGACAATGTGCCGGTGGGGCACGGGCCCTGGACGGTGCTGCGGTAGGTCAGCACGTAGTCGTCGATCCTCGAGTGGTAGGCGGAGACCGAGCCGCTCAGCGCGGCGCCGTTCCAGACCAGCCCGAGGTCGATCTGGGTGTTCTTCTCCGGGGCGATTTGCCGGCTTGCCAGCAGGCCGTTGTAGCTGTTGGCTTCCCAGAAATCCATCGGCCGCTCGCCGCGGCCGAGACCGACGTAGGCGGTCGCCGGAGCGTCCGCCAGGTCACGTTCGTAACGCAGGAATCCGCCGGTCAGGTTCTCGTCCGAACTGCCGTTGGCGGCGCCGGTGTTCCAGGTGAAACGGTCGGCAGCGAAGCGGTCGCGGCGGATGCCGCCGATCAGCCGTCCCTGCCCGTCCGTTGCGTGCGTCAGTTCGCCGAACAGGCCGGTGATCGAGCTGCGGAAATCCTCGCCGCGCGCCACCGCGCCGATAACCACGGGCGCGACGGGATTCGAACCGGAACGGAAGGTATGCGAGTTCTTCTGCTGGTCGGCGCCGACGCTGAGCGTGGTGGCCGCGCCAAGGTTCAAGTCGGCGCGCGCGCGCATGCCGTGGGTTTCGCGGTCCGGGTTGCTCCAGGCGAAATTCGCTGCCGATCTGGTGCGCAACGAGTAGTTGTCCATCACGTGGTCGATGTAGTTGTAGCGGAACTCGACTTCGATCTTGCCCAGGACGGCGGAGATGCGGGTCTTCTCGAGCTTGACGCCATAACCGTCGCGGTCGAACAGCGTGCCGTCCATGCCGCGGTCGGCATAGGCCGCTTGCGCTTCGCTGCGCACCGCCGATAGCTCGATGCGCGTGTTGGCGTCGGGCGTCCAGCCGCCCACCAGCGTCAGGCTGTTGCGCCGGTAGAACGAGTGCACCGCGCTGCCGTCGCCGTCCTCATAGTTGTCGGATTCCGAGTGTGTGCCGAGCGCGCGCAGATGGAAGTCCGGGTTGCCGACGCCAGCGTCCAGGATGCCATCGACCCGCCCCCAGGAACCGGCCATCGCGCTGCCGAAGGCACGCATGCCGGGCGCCCCGAACGGCTTGTGGTCGCGCTCGAACAAAACCACCCCGGCGAGATTGCCGTTGCCGTGGCGCACCGTCTGCGGGCCTTTGACGACCACCACGCGGTCGAACGCCTCGGGGAACACGTAGGCCGTCGGCGGGTCCATGCGGCCGCCGCAGCCGCCGTGAAATTCGGCGCCGTCGAGCAGGATGTTCAGGCGCGACCCGGCCAGCCCGCGCAACACCGGGTCGCCGCTCGTGCCGCCCTTGCGGATCACGTTGAAGCCCGGGATGTTCTTCAGGAAGCTCGCGCCGTCGCCCGCCGGAACGGGCGCCTGCGGCGCCTTGGGATCGTTGACGACGACGAGGGGGTCGCTCATCCGCGGCGCGGCGACGACGATCTCGTCGAGGGTCGCGTCGGCAGCGATGGCGGACAGGGGAAGCGCGGTCAGCGCCGCGGAAAGCATGGTGCGCTTCAATGGCATGCGAAACTCCGATAGTGGTAGTGGCGATCGACTCCGCCGGGATTCTATGGAGCGACGCTCGCCTCGAGCTGCGACACGTTGTCGCACTGCGGCGCTGCGGTAACATCGCGGTTTTGCCGGCAGCCGCCATCCATGAAGCACATCGTCGACGACGTCCGCATCCGCGAGATCAAGGAGCTTTCCCCGCCCGGTCATGTCCTGCGCGAGTTCCCGGCAACCGAAACGGCCGCGGCCACCGCCTATCATGCCCGCGCCGCGATCCACCGCATCCTGCACGGCGCCGACAGCCGTCTGCTGGTCGTCGTCGGGCCCTGTTCGGTTCATGACTTCGACGCGGCCGTGGAGTATGCCCGTCGCCTGAAGCGGGAGCACGAGCGCTGCGGCGAAGATCTCCTCGTCGTGATGCGCGTCTATTTCGAAAAGCCGCGCACCACCGTCGGCTGGAAGGGACTGATCAACGACCCGCGCCTCGACGGCAGCTACAAGATCAACGAGGGCCTGCGCCTGGCGCGCCGCCTGCTCTGGGAGCTGGCCGGGATGGGGCTGCCCTGCGCCACCGAATTCCTCGACACCATCACGCCGCAATACACCGCCGACCTGATCAGCTGGGGCGCCATCGGCGCGCGCACCACCGAATCGCAGGTGCATCGCGAGCTGGCGTCCGGACTGTCCTGTCCGGTCGGCTTCAAGAACGGCACCGACGGCAACATCAAGATCGCCGTCGACGCGATCCGCGCCGCCCAGGCGCCGCATCATTTCCTTTCGGTGACCAAGGCCGGCCATTCGGCCATCGTCTCGACCAACGGCAACGAGGACTGCCACGTCATCCTGCGCGGCGGCAAGCAGCCCAACTATGACCGCGCCAGCGTCGAGGCGGCCTGTGCCGAGCTGGGCAAGGCCGGCCTCGCGGCGCGCGTGATGGTCGACTTCTCGCACGGCAACAGCCGCAAGGATTTCAAGCGCCAGATGGCGGTGGCGGCCGATGTCGCGGCTCAGCTCGCGGCCGGCGAGGAACGCATCTTCGGCGTGATGATCGAGTCGCATCTCAACGAGGGGCGCCAGGATCTCAAGCCCGGCAAGCCGCCCGCTCATGGCGTGTCGATCACGGACGCCTGTCTCGGCTGGGAGGACACCGTCAGCGTGCTCGACCAGCTGGCCGACGCGGTGAGGCAGCGGCGCGCCGCCCTGGCGGAGCGCTGATCTTGCCCCGCCTTGCCCCGGATCGCTGGTTTTTCGCCGCGATCGGGCTGACGCTCGCATTCCGCTTCTGGCTGGCGGCCGCCTTTCCGTTCACCGGCGACGAATCCTATTTTTACTGGTGGGGGAAAACGCCGGACTGGGGCTTCTACGACCATCCGCCGCTGATCGGCTGGTGGCTGGCCGCCCTGCTCGTCGTCGCCGACAGCGAATGGTGGTTGCGGCTGCCGCAGATTCTCCAGCCCGGGTTGCTGGCGCTGGCGGTGCGCTGGGCCTGGCCGCAGCTGTTCCCCGATCAGGCGGAGCGCCGGGACGGGGTCGCCCTGCTGGTGCTGTTGGCGCCGGTGAATGTCTGGAACGTGTTGGTCACCACCGACACGGCGCTGGTGTATTGCGCCGTCCTGTCGGGGCTGGCCTGGCTGCGCGCGACGCGCGACGATGCTGCGCGCTGGTATCTCGTCGCCGGCGTGTTTCTCGCCGGTGCGGTGCTGTCGAAGTATTTCGCCGCCCTGCTCGGTTTCGCCTATCTGATCGACGCGCTGCGCCGGCGCAGCGCGCGCGCCTGGGTCGGCCTGGTCATCGCCTATGCCTGCACCGTGCCGGCGCTGCTGCTGATGGCCTGGTGGAACAGCGAGCACTGCTGGTCGAACTTCATGTTCAATTTCGTCAATCGCCACGGCGCAGGGCGAACCGGTTTCAATCCGGTCACGCCGCTGCTCTACCCGGTCACGCTCCTGTACGTCCTCACGCCGCCGGTGCTGTGGCTGCTGCTGCGCCGTCGTCCGCCCCGGCCGGATGGCGCAGTCGACCGCTCCTTGCTCGCGCTGACGGCGGTTCCCCTGCTGTTGTTCGCCCTGTTGTCGCTGGTCAAGAGCATCGGCCTGCACTGGGTGCTGGCATTCGTTCCTTTTGCCCTGGTGCTCGCCGCGCGGCGCGTCGCGGCGCGCGGCCTGCAACGGCTGACCTTCTTTTTCGTCGGCTGCGCCGCGCTGCACGTCGCCCTGGCTCTCGTCATCTCCCGGTTGCCGCTGGAAACCTGGCACAAGTGGAGTTCGTACTCCGGTCTCGTGCTGACCGTCGAGAGCCGCGAACTGGTCGAACGTGCCGCGCCGGGAGACGCTTTGCTGGTTTCGGACGGCTATTCGAACGCGGCGACGCTGGGCTACAACCTGCGCCGTTATGTGCCGGTGCTCGGTCCCGGCTCGGGCCATGCGCGCCACGACGACATTCTCACCGACTGGCGCAGACACGACGGCCGCGACATCACCGTGTTGCGCAAGACGGCGCCGCGACAGGGGGAGTACGACGCCTGGTTCCGCAGCGTGCGCATCGACAGCTTCGAGCAGCGCGGCGCGCGCTTCTGGGCAGTGCGCGGCCAGGGCTTCGATTACGCCCGCTATCGCGCCACGGTGCTGACCGAGGTGCGGCGCCGTTACTACGCCGTGCCGGCCTGGCTGCCGCTGTCCGGCTGCTATTTCTGCGCGCGCTATTTTCCGGAGGAGCCGTGTCGCCGCTGATCGATCTGCTGCGCCCGCACCAGTGGGTGAAGAACGGTTTCGTGCTGGTCGGCCTGCTGTTCGGCCACGCCTGGGAACGCGGCGATGGCATGGCGCTGGCGCTGCAGGCCATGGTGGCCTTCGTCGCTTTCTGTCTGATCTCCTCGGCGGTGTATGTGATGAACGACATCGTCGACCGCGCGGCCGACCGCCATCATCCCGAAAAGCGCAAGCGCCCGATCGCCAGCGGCAAGGTAGGCATCGGGACGGCCGCCGCGCTCGGCCTGTCCTGTCTCGGCGCCGGCCTGGCCCTGGCCTTCGGCCTGGCCGGCCTGCCGGCGTCGCAGGCGCCGTGGCTCTTCATCGCCTATGTGCTGATGAACATCGGCTACAGCCTGGGCCTCAAGCACGTGGTGATCCTCGATGTCTTCATCATCGCCGCCGGGTTCATGCTGCGGATCCTCGCCGGCACGCTCGGCATCGGCATTCCGCCCTCGCACTGGCTCCTGCTGTGCGGCCTGATGCTGACCCTGTTTCTCGGGTTTGCCAAGCGCCGCGCCGAGGTCGGGGCGGCGGCAGGCCGGCCGCACCGGCGCGTTCTCACCCAATACTCGGAGCCGATGCTGGACCAGTTCATCACCCTGTCGGCCGGGGCGACGGTGATCGCCTACAGTCTGTATACCGTGAGCGAGGAAACCATCGCGCTGCACGGCACGCCCTGGCTGATCGCCACCGTGCCCTGCGTGCTCTACGGCCTGCTGCGCTATCTCTACCGCCTGCACCGCGCGGGCGGCGGGGAGAACCCCGCGCGCGAACTGCTGGGCGACCCTCATTTGCTGGCCGTGTTCGGGGTCTGGCTGGGCTTGGTCGTCTGGCTGCTGGCCGGCTAGAATGGCGCGCGACTTCCCCCTGCCCGAGGCCATGACCGGCGCTTGCCCAGCCGCTGGGATTCCTCCACGGCTCCTGACGCTGCCGGGTTGAACCGGGCCGATTTATCGTTTCTAATATCCGGCGTTGCATTTGAAGGCAGACGCAGTGCAGGTATACGCTCTCGGCATCAATCACCACACGGCTCCGCTCGACGTCCGCGCGCAGGTCGCCTTCGACCCGGCGCGGCTCGGGCAGGCCCTGCATGACCTGCTGCGCGGCCGGCCGGTGCGCGAGGCGGCGATTCTTTCGACCTGCAACCGCACCGAGCTCTACTGCGCGACGGAAGATCCGGCGGCGGCCATCGACTGGCTGGCCGAATACCATGCGTTGCCGCAACGCCGCATCGAGCCCTATCTGTACCGCCATCCGCAGAAGGATGCCGTGCGCCACATGTTCCGCGTCGCTTCCGGCCTCGACTCGATGGTGCTCGGCGAGCCGCAGATTCTCGGCCAGATGAAGCAGGCGGCGCGTTTTGCCGAACAGGCCGGCACCCTGGGCGCACTGCTCGGAAAGCTGTTCCAGCGCACCTTCGCGGTGGCCAAGGAGGTGCGCTCGACCACGGCGATCGGCGCCAACATCGTCTCCATGGCGGCGGCGGCCGTGCATCTGTCGGAGCGCATCTTCGAGCGGCTCGACGAGCAGCGCGTGCTGTTCATCGGCGCCGGCGAGATGATCGAGCTGTGCGCCGCGCATTTCGCCGGCGCCAAGCCGCGGCGCCTCGCCATCGCCAACCGTACGCCGGAGCGCGCCCGGTCGATCGCCGCGCGCTACGGTGGGGAGGTTCTGCGCCTGGAAGACCTGAGCGAGAATCTGACCCATTTCGACATCGTCGTTTCCTGCACCGCCAGCACGCTGCCGATCATCGGCCTGGGGCTCGTCGAGCGCGCCCTGAAGGCCAGGCGGCATCGCCCGGTGGTGATGGTCGATCTGGCCGTGCCGCGCGACATCGAGGCCGAGGTCGGCCGGCTCGACGACGTGTTTCTCTATACCCTCGACGATCTGGGCCAGATCGTCGAATCCGGCCAGGAGTCGCGCCAGGCGGCGCTGGTCGCCGCCGAGGAGATCATCGCGCACCGCGTGGATGACTTCCTCCACTGGCTGGAGGCGCGCGAGACGGTGCCGACCATCCGCGCCCTGCGCGACACGGGCGAGCGCGCGCGCCGCCACGAGGTCGAGCATGCGCTCAAGTTGCTCGCGCGCGGCGACGATCCGGCCCAGGTCATCGAAGCCCTGTCGAAAGGACTGACCAACAAGCTGCTGCATCCGCCCACCCAGGCGCTCAATCTTGCCGAGGGCCGGGAACGCGGCGAGGTTGCCGAGCTGATCGCGCGCATCTGGCGCCTGCATCCCGAGCAGTAGCCGATGAAGTCCAGCATCCGCCAGCGCCTCGAGCAGCTGGCCGACCGCCTTGCCGAACTCGATGCCCTGCTGGGGCAGGAGGAGGCGACCCGCGACATGGAGGCCTTCCGTCGCCTCAATCGCGAGCGTGCCGACATCGCCGCAGTCGTCGACCTGTTTGCGGCTTATCGCCAGGCCGAGTCGGATCTCGCAACCGCCGCGGCAATGGCAGGCGATGCCGACATGCGCGCGTTCGCCGAGGAGGAAACGCAGGCCGCGCAGGCGACGCTGGCGCGGCTCGAGGAGGAATTGCAGCGCGCGCTGCTGCCGCGCGACCCGAACGACGACAAGAGCATCTTCCTCGAAATCCGCGCCGGCACGGGCGGCGACGAGTCGGCGCTGTTCGCCGGCGACCTGTTCCGCATGTATGCGCGCTACGCCGAGCGGCAGCGCTGGAAGGTCGAGGTGGTGTCGAAGAACGAATCCGACCTCGGCGGCTATCGCGAGATCATCGCGCGCATCGAGGGCAGCGGCGCCTATTCGAAGCCTTATGCGCAACTGAGGTTCGAGTCGGGCGGCCATCGCGTGCAGCGCGTGCCGGAAACCGAGGCGCAGGGCCGCATCCACACCTCGGCCTGCACCGTCGCCGTGCTGCCCGAGGCCGACGAGCTCGGCGCCATCGACATCAATCCCGCCGACCTGCGCATCGACACCTTCCGCGCCAGCGGCGCGGGGGGGCAGCACATCAACAAGACCGATTCGGCGGTACGCATCACGCACCTGCCGAGCGGGCTCGTCGTCGAATGCCAGGACGATCGTTCGCAGCACCGCAACAAGGCGCAGGCCCTCTCCGTCCTCGCCGCGCGGCTGGCGGACATGCAGTTGCGCCAGCAGCGGCAGCAGATCGCCAGCACGCGCAAGTCGCTGATCGGCAGCGGCGACCGCTCGGAGCGCATCCGCACCTACAACTTCCCGCAGGGGCGCGTCACCGATCACCGCATCAACCTGACGCTCTACAAGATCGAAGCGATCATGGGCGGCGACCTCGACGAGTTGATCGCCGGCCTGAACGCCGAGCATCAGGCCGAACAGCTTGCCGCCCTCGCGGGCGAGGAATGACCACGGTCGCCGCGCTGCTGGCCGAGGCGCGCCGGCGCATCCCCGCGCGCGAGGCACGGCTGCTGCTCGGTCGCTTGCTCGGTCGAAATGCCGCCTGGCTGGAAGCGCATCGCGACGATGAGGTTGCCGTCGATAGCGATTACACCGCGCTGGTGGCACGGCGCGCAGCTGGCGAGCCGATTGCTTACCTGATCGGCGTGCGCGAGTTCTACGGCCGCGATTTCGTCGTGTCGCCGGATGTGCTGATCCCGCGTCCCGAGACCGAACTGCTGGTCGATGTTGCCAAGACGAAAGTCGGCGTAGGGCCGTCCCAAGCCGACGCCCGCCCCCCTGTGGGGGGCAGCGAGCCGGGTTTGCGAGCGTGGGGGGGCACAGGAGTCGGCGCTGGCGAGACGGCAGCCATCCTCGACCTCGGTGCCGGCAGCGGCTGCCTCGCGGTTACTCTGGCGCTCGAACTGCCGCAGGCACGCGTGACGGCGGTGGATGTCTCGCCGGCCGCGCTGGCTATCGCGCGCGGCAATGCGCAACGGCTGGGTGCAAGCGTCGAATTCATTGAAAGCGACTGGTTCGCCGCGCTGCCGGCGCAACGCTTCGAGCTGATCGTCGCCAATCCGCCCTATGTCGCGGCGGGCGATCCGCATCTGGCCCAAGGCGACCTGCGCTTCGAACCCGCCGATGCACTGACCGATCATGCGGACGGTCTCACGGCAATCCGCCGGATCGTGGCGCAAGCCCCCGACTGGCTGGCGGAAGGGGGCTGGCTGTTCTGCGAGCATGGCTACGATCAGGCCGCCGCGGTGCGGCGGGAGCTGAGCGCCGCCGGCCTGGAAAACATCGAGCAGCCCAGGGACTGCGCCGGCATCGTGCGCGCCAGCGGCGGTCGCTATTGTTTTTTGCGCGGATAATCAATAAAATCGCGCCCTTTTCCTCGTCTTCAGAATCCAGAGGTACCGCATGGTCGTCATCCGTCTTGCCCGCAGCGGCGCCAAGAAGCGCCCGTTCTTCAACATGGTCGTCACCGACTCGCGCAATCGCCGCGACGGTCGTTTCGTCGAGCGTGTCGGTTTTTACAATCCCAAGGCCGCCGCCAACGAAAAGGCGCTGACGATCGACACCGAGCGTCTGGCCTACTGGCAGGGCAAGGGCGCCCAACTGTCGCCGACCGCCGCGCGTCTGGTGAAGCAGGCGGTCGTTGCGAAGGCCGCCTAAGCGCCGATGATCGTCCTGGGGCGGATCACTGCCCCATACGGGGTGAAAGGCTGGGTGCGGCTGCACCCCTTCGGCGACGAGCCCGAGCGCTGGCGCGACATCAGGCACTGGTGGCTGGGCCGCGACGATCGGGATTTTTCCGGCTGGAAATCCTGGCCTTTGCAGATGATGCGACAACAGGGCAGCGGCTGGGTGGTGAAGCTGACCGGAATCGAGGGCCGCGACGCCGCCGAGCAACTGGTCGGGCAGTTCGTCGGCGCACCGCGCACCGCGCTGCCGGCGACGGAGCAGGATGAGTTCTACTGGGCCGACCTGGTCGGCCTGACGGTGGTGAATGAACAGCAGGAAACGCTGGGCCGCGTGACCGAACTGATCGAATCGGGCGCCCATGCGGTGATGGTGGTGCGGGAGGGCGAAGGCAAAGAGGCAACGCAACGGTTGTTGCCCTTTGTCGGGCAGGTGGTGAAGGACGTGGATGTGCCGGCCGGCGTGATGCGCGTCGCCTGGAACAAAGACTGGTGATGAGAGACTGGTAGGCGCCGGGATGCTGCGCTTCGACGTTATCACCCTGTTCCCGGAGATGTTCGCGGCGGTGACGGAATGCGGCATCAGCCGCCGCGCGCTGGAGCGCGGTTTGTGGCGGCTGGAGTGCTGGAATCCGCGGGATTTTGTGGATCGGGCCGAGAATGCCTACGGTTCGGTCGATGACCGGCCCTTCGGCGGCGGCCCCGGCATGGTGATGCAGGCCCGTCCGCTGGAAGCTGCGATCGGCGCGGCGAAGGTAGCAAGGGGCGGAGCAGGTCGAGTGATCTACCTCTCGCCGCAAGGCAGGCCGCTCGGACACGCGAAGGTGGCGGAGCTGGCGGCGGGGGAGGGAGCGATCCTGCTCTGCGGCCGCTACGAAGGCATCGACGAGCGCGTGATCGCACGTTGCGTCGATGAGGAAGTGTCGCTGGGCGACTTCGTGTTGTCCGGCGGGGAAATTGCGGCGCTGGCGTTGATCGACGCCAGCGTGCGGCAGCTGCCGGGGGCATTGAACGACGAGGCCTCGGCGGCGGAAGATTCATTCGTCGAAGGTTTGCTTGATTGTCCGCATTACACGCGGCCCGAAGTGTATGAAGGAATGCCGGTGCCGGACGTGTTGCTGTCCGGGCATCATGAGAATATCCGCCGCTGGCGACTCAAGCAGTCGCTGCTGCGGACCCGGGAGCGCCGCCCGGAGCTGTTCGCCAAATGGCTGGCGCGTCAAGCCGATCAAGGTTTGAGCAAGGAAGAAACGCAACTCCTGCGCGAGATCGAACAGGAGCTCTGCGGTCGTGACAACACAACGTGAAAAGGAAAAAACGACATGAACCTGATTCAGCAGTTGGAACAAGAAGAGATCGCCCGCCTGGGCAAGACCATCCCCGAGTTCGCGCCCGGCGACACGGTGATCGTCAATGTGAATGTGGTCGAGGGCGAGAGAAAGCGCGTCCAGGCCTTCGAGGGCGTGGTCATCGCCAAGCGCAACCGCGGCCTCAACTCGGCATTCACCGTGCGCAAGATTTCCTCGGGCGAAGGCGTCGAGCGCACCTTCCAGACCTATTCCCCCCTCATCGCCGGCATCGAGGTCAAGCGCAGGGGCGACGTGCGCCGCGCCAAGCTCTACTACCTGCGTGACCGCTCCGGCAAGTCGGCGCGGATCAAGGAGAAGCTCACCAAGAAGGCCGAAGCCGCCACCAAGGAGTAAGCCTTCCTTGCACCAACAAAAAAAGGACGCTCCGGCGTCCTTTTTTGTTTGGGGTTACGGAGTCGATCAGACGCGCTTGTCTCTTTCGATCAGCGCGTAAGCCGAGTGGTTATGGATGGATTCGAAATTTTCCGATTCCACGCTGTAGGCATCGATGCGCGGATCGGCATTCAGCACGCCGGCGACGTCGCGCACGATGTCCTCGACGAACTTCGGGTTGTCGTAGGCGCGCTCGGTCACCAGTTTCTCGTCCGGCCGCTTGAGCAGGCCGTAGAGCTCGCAGGAGGCCTGGCTTTCGGCCATCTGCACGATCTCCTCGATCCAGACGAAGCTGTTGGTGGTGGCGGTGATGGTGATGTGCGAACGCTGGTTGTGCGCGCCGCGCTCCGAAATTTTCTTGGAGCAGGGGCACAGGCTGGTCGCCGGCACGACGACGCGGGTGGTCTGGCGGAAGCGGTCGCCGTCGAGAATTTCGCCGATGAAGGTGACCTCGTAGTCGAGCAAACTCTTGACCTTCGAGACCGGGGCCGACTTGTTGATGAAGTAGGGAAAGCCCATCTCCAGGTGGCCGGTCTGGGCCTCCAGCTTGTGCACCATCTCGCGCAGCATCGGCTCGTAGCTCTCGACGGAGATCTCGCGCTCGTGGCCGTTGAGGATCTCGACGAAGCGCGACATGTGGGTGCCCTTGAAATTGTGCGGCAGGCCGACATACATGTTGAAGGTGGCGATCGTGTGCTGCACGCCGCCGCTCTTGTCCAGCACCTTGACCGGGTGGCGGATGGACTTGATGCCGACCTTGTTGATCGGCAGCTGGCGCGAGTCGGCGCTGGATTGGACGTCAGGAATGGCCATGGCGATGTCTTTCAGGTTCATGGGAAGGCCTCCGAGGGGTTGGGGGCGCCGCCCGCCGGGTGTCAGGCGGCGGTTCCGTCGCTCTATATAGCATTCCCGACTGAATATCTCAAGTAATAGGGTCGATAAAATTTTTTGCGCGGCGGGCGATGGCCGCGGCGCTCAAGCCCAGTTCGGCGAGCATCTGACCCTGCTCGCCGTGTTCGATGAAGCTGTCCGGCAGCCCCATCTGCAGCAGCGGCTTGACGATGCCCAGCGCTGCCAGCGCGCGCGCGACTTCGGAGCCCGCGCCGCCGATGACGGCGTTTTCCTCCAGCGTGACCAGGGCATCGTGCGTTTGCGCCAGCTGCCTGATCAAATCGAGGTCGAGCGGCTTGACGCAGCGCATGTTGGCGACGCTGGCGTCGAGCGCCTCGCCCGCCTCGAGCGCGGCAGTGAGCAGGGTGCCGAAGGCGAGGAGCGCCACGCGCTTGCCCTGGCGGCGCATCTCGCCCTTGCCGATTTCGATGGCGTCCAAAGTCGGCGCTGGCGGGACGGCAGGTCCGGCGCCGCGCGGGTAGCGCACCGCGGCCGGGCCGGGATGGCGCCAGGCGGTGGTCAGCATGCGGCGGCATTCGGCCTCGTCGGCCGGCGTCATGACCACCAGGTTCGGGATGCAGGCGAGGTAGGACAGATCGAAGGCGCCCTGGTGCGTTGCGCCGTCGGCGCCGACCAGTCCGCCGCGGTCGATGGCGAAGGTGACGTCGAGGTTCTGCAGCGCGACATCGTGGATCAGCTGGTCGTAGGCGCGCTGCAGGAAGGTCGAGTAGATCGCCACCACCGGCTTCATGCCGCCGCAGGCCAGGCCGGCGGCGAAGGTCACGGCGTGCTGCTCGGCGATGCCGACGTCGTGGTAGCGCTGCGGGAACTGCTGGGCGAAGCGCGTCATGCCCGAGCCTTCGCACATGGCCGGCGTGACGCCGACCAGACGGTCGTCGGCCGCTGCCATGTCGCACAGCCAGTCGCCGAAGACCTGCGTGAAGCTGAGCTTGCCGCCGCCTTTTCCCGAGGCGATGCCGTTGCCGGCGTCGAACTTGGAAACGCCGTGATAGAGCACCGGATCGGCCTCGGCCAGCTTGTAGCCCTGGCCCTTCTTCGTGATGATGTGGAGGAACTGCGGGCCCTTGAGCCGACGCAGATTTTCCAGCGTCGGGATCAGCGCTTCGAGGTCGTGGCCGTCGATCGGGCCGATGTAATTGAAACCGAGTTCCTCGAACAGGGTGCCGGGCACGAACATGCCCTTGACGTGCTCCTCGGCACGCTTGGCCAGTTCCAGCAGCGGCGGGGCGACGGAGAGCACCTTCTCGCCGGCCTTGCGCGCGGCGTTGAAGCTGCGGCCCGAAAGCAGGCGGGCGAGATACTTGTTGAGCGCGCCGACCGGCGGCGAGATCGACATCTTGTTGTCGTTGAGGATCACCAGCAGGTTGGCGTCGATCACCCCCGCGTTGTTGAGCGCCTCGAAGGCCTGGCCGGCCGACATTGCGCCGTCGCCGATGATCGCCACGACGCGGCGGTCCTCGCCCCGGTCGCGCGCCGCGACGGCCATGCCGAGCGCGGCCGAGATCGAGGTCGAGGAATGGCCGACGCCGAAAGTGTCGTAGGGACTTTCGTCGCGCTTCGGAAAGCCGGAGAGGCCGTCCTTCATGCGCAGCCGCGCCATGCCGGCGCGCCGGCCGGTGAGGGTCTTGTGGGCGTAGGTCTGGTGGCCGACATCCCAGACCAACTTGTCCTCGGGCGTTTCGAAGATGTAGTGCAGCGCGATCGTCAGCTCGATGGTGCCGAGATTCGACGACAGGTGCCCGCCGGTTTTCGCCACCGAATCGAGCAGGAAGGCGCGCAGTTCCTCGGCCAATTCGGCCAGCCGTTCGCGCGGCAGGGCGCGCAGAGCGGCCGGATCGTCGATGCCTTCGAGCAGGGGGTAGGTCGTCATCAGAACGTGCGATCGGCGATGTAATCGGTCAGGCGAGCCAGCCGGGTCGTGTCAAAAGCGCAAGCGCAGAGCGCTTCCTGCGCCTGGGCGCGCAGGGTGGCGGCGAGCTCCCTGGCGCGGGACAGGCCGAGCATGCTGACATAGGTGGGCTTGTTGCGTGCGGCATCCTTGCCGGCGGTTTTGCCCAGGGTGATCGTGCTGCCTTCGGCATCCAGGATGTCATCGACGATCTGGAACAGCAGGCCGGCCCGGCTGGCGTAATGGCCGAGCGCGACGAGCGCCGCGTCGTCCGCCTCGCCGCAGTGCGCGCCGAGCAGCACGGCCGCGCGGATCAGCGCGCCGGTCTTGCGGATATGCATGAATTCGAGCTCTTCGAGCGTCAGCGTGGCGCCGACGGCGGCGAGGTCGATGGCCTGGCCGCCGACCATGCCGCGCGCGCCGGCCGCCTGCGCCAGCAGTGCGATCATCGCCAGTCGGCGCTGACAGGACGGCGCGGCAGCCTCGGCGAGCGCCTGGAAAGCCAGCGCCTGCAGGGCGTCGCCGACCAGCAGCGCGGTCGCCTGGTCGAACTCGACATGGCAGGTGGGGCGGCCGCGGCGCAGCATGTCGTCGTCCATGCAGGGCAGGTCGTCGTGCACCAGCGAGTAGGCGTGGATCAGCTCGAGCGCGCAGGCGGCGGCATCGAGCGCCCGCGCATCGGCTGCAAGGGCCGCCCCGGCGGCATGGCACAGCAGCGGCCGCATGCGCTTGCCGCCGCCGAGCGTGCTGTAGCGCATCGCCTCGTGCAGGCGCGCGGGGGCGGTCGCGCTTGCCGGCAGCCGGCGGTCGAGCGCGCTTTCGGTGCGCAGCCGGATCGCCGCCATCCAGTGGGCGAAGCTGTCGCTCAATCCGCACCGCCTTCGTTGGCGCCCGCGGCCGGAACCGCGAATTCGCTCAGCGTGTCGCCGTCGAGGATGCGGATCTTTTGCTCGGCCTGGGCGAGCGTATGCTGGCAGTGCTTGAGCAGAGCCTGCCCGCGTTCGTAGGCTGCCAGCGCTTCTTCGAGGGGTTGGCCGCCGTTTTCCAGGGTCTGGACGAGGCGCTCCAGTTCCTGCAGGGCGGTCTCGAAGGAAGCGGGAGGGATCGGGGCGGCGGACTTCATCGGTTCAGGTGAATTCTCGAACCCGGCAAAATAGCTCAAGGCGACCGGTTCGGTCAAATGGCTTATACTCGAAACGAGCCCGCCCCGAAATCGCCGCTGCGCGGCGGTCTCGGGGGTGGGAGATTTTTTATGGAGTTCGGTGACCCATGTCCGACATTGCATCACGGGCGCAGCTGGCCCCGAGTGTTTCCCAGTTTCCCGTCGAATGGTATTTCGACGAAAAGCTTTTCGAGCTGGAGAAGAAGCTCATTTTCGCTGCCGGTCCGGGCTACGTCGGCCACGAGCTGATGGTGCCGGGGCCCTACGACTACCGCTCGACCGAATGGACCGATCACGCGCACCTCCTGGTGCGCCAGCCCGACGGCGTTTACCGGATGTCCAACGTCTGCCGCCATCGCCAGGCCATCATGCTGCAGGGTTCCGGCACGGCCGACCAGACCATCGTCTGCCCGATCCACCGCTGGACCTACGACACCCAGGGGCAACTGATCGGTGCGCCGCACTTCCCCGCCAACCCCTGCCTCAACCTGCACAAGGAGAAGCTCGAATCCTGGAACGGCCTGCTGTTCAGGGGGCCGCGCTCCGCCTACGCCGATCTGGCGGGGATGAAGGTCGCCGGCGAATTCGATTTCGGCGGCTACCGGCTCGACCGTGTCGAGCTGCACCCGTGCAACTACAACTGGAAGACCTTCATCGAGGTCTATCTTGAGGACTACCACGTTGCGCCTTACCACCCGGGTCTGGGCAATTTCGTCGCCTGCGACGACCTGACCTGGCAGTTCGCCGACTGGTATTCGGTGCAGAAGGTCGGCATTACTTCGCTGGCCAAGACCGGTTCGCCCGCCTACGCCAGGTGGCACAAGGCGGTGCTGGACTACTACAACGGCGTGCTGCCGCCGCAGGGCGCGGTGTGGCTCACCTACTACCCGAACATCATGGTCGAGTGGTATCCGCACGTGCTGGTCGTGTCGACGCTGATTCCGCAGGATGTCGACAAGACGCTCAACGTCGTCGAGTTCTATTATCCCGAGGACATCGCGCTGTTCGAGCCGGAGTTCATCCAGGCCGAGCAGGCCGCCTACATGGAGACGGCGCTCGAGGACGACGACATCGGCGAGCGCATGGATCGCGGCCGCCATGCCCTGCTCAGGCAGGGCCGCAGCGAGGTCGGGCCCTACCAGTCGCCGATGGAGGACGGCATGCAGCATTTCCACGAGTTTTATCGTCGCATCATGGCCGAAGCGCTTACCCAAAAATGATAACTGTCGACCACACCGCTGAACGCGTCAATCTTGTCGTCATGGGCGAGTTCACCCTCGCGGACTTCACCGAATTCGAGGAATACCTGATCGCCAACGAGCTGTTCGACGGCACGCACGACCTGCTGTTCGATCTCACCGAGATGGCCGGCTTCACCGTCGACCTGGCCTGGGAGGAGATCAAGTTTTCCCGCCTCCACGGCGGCGATTTCCGCCGCGTCGCGGTCGTCACCGACAGCCAGTGGGTGGCCTGGAGCGCCTGGCTGGAGAAGTCCTTCTTCCGGGCGGAAATGCGCGTTTTCGAGGATGCCGGCGAGGCGCAGGCCTGGCTGGCGGAGGAGGCATGATGGCCCATACCCTGGTCAGCGTCGACGAACTCGTTGCCCATCTCGACGACCCGGACTGGCGCGTCTTCGATTGCCGCCACGATCTGAGCAACGTCGACTATGGCGAACAGGCCCATGCCCAGGGCCACATCCCCGGCGCCCTGTTCATGCATTGCGACCGCGATCTCTCCGGTCCGCCGACGGGCAGGAACGGGCGCCATCCGCTGCCCGACATCGCCGCCTTCGCCGCGCGCCTGAGTGCCTGCGGCGTGGGCGCGGAGACCCAGGTCGTCGCCTACGACAACGAAGGGGGCGTGTTCGCCGCCCGGCTCTGGTGGATGCTGCGCTGGCTGGGCCACGACAAGGTGGCTCTCCTCGATGGCGGCCTGGCCGGCTGGAAGCGCGCCAAGCAGCCCATGGAAATCGAGGCGCGCCGCTTTCCGCCCGCCGCTTTCGTGCCGCGCCCGCAGGACATCCAGGTCGATGCGGCCTACGTCCTTGCGCATCTGCGTGCGCCGGACATGCTGTTGCTCGATGCCCGCAACGAGGACCGCTACGCCGGACGCAAGGAAACGCTCGACCCGGTCGGCGGCCACATCCCCGGCGCGATCAACCGCTTTTTCCACGACAACCTCGACGATGCCGGCATTTATTTCAAGCCGGCCGACGAGTTGCGTGCCGAATTCGCGGAGATCATCGAGGGGCGCGACCCGCGTACGGTCGTGCAGGTTTGCGGATCCGGCGTGACGGCCTGCCACAACATGCTGGCGATGGAGCTCGCCGGCCTGCATGGTTCGAAGCTCTATGCGGGTTCGTGGAGCGAGTGGTGCAGCGACCCGTCGCGGCCTGTCGCGACCGGAGATCAGCCAGGGTAGCGGGACAAGGCCCAGCCAACGTGTTCGCGCACCAGCGCCGACGGGCAGTCGGCGCGCGAGAGCAGGGCGGCTCTGGCCTGTTCCGATGGCGCGGCGTTCCCCAGCGCAACAGCAATATTGCGCAGCCAGCGTTCGTGGCCGATGCGCCGGATCGGGGAGCCGGCCAGCCGGTCGTTGAAATCGGCTGCCGTCCAGGAAAACAGGTCTGCCAGCGTTGCCCGATCGAGCCCGTTGCGCGGCAGGAAATCCGCTTCGCGCGTCGGCGGCGCGAAGCGGTTCCACGGACAGACGATCTGGCAGTCGTCGCAGCCGTAGATGCGGTTGCCCATGAGTGACCGCAATTCCTCCGGGATGCTGCCGGGATGCTCGATGGTCAGGTAGGAAATGCAGCGCCGCGCGTCGAGCCGCCAGGGCGCGATGAATGCCTGTGTCGGGCAGATGTCGAGGCAGGCGGTGCAGGTGCCGCAATGCGGCTCGATTGGCCCGTCGGCCGGCAGCGGCAGATCGACGAACAGCTCGCCGAGGAAGAACCACGAGCCGGTCTGCGACAGCAGCAGCGTGTGCTTGCCGCGCCAGCCGAGGCCGGCGTTCTGCGCCAGTTCCACTTCCATGACCGGCGCCGAGTCGACCAATGCGCGGTAACCGAAAGCGCCGACCTCGGCCGTTATCCGGTCGGCGAGCTTCTGCAGACGGTTGCGCAGCAGCTTGTGATAATCGCGGCCGAGGGCATAGCGGGAGATTTCGGCAAAGTCGGCGCCGGGCCGTCCCAAGCCGACGCCCCCCCTGTGGGGGGCAGCGAGCCGGTTTTGCGAGCGTGGGGGGCCAATAGGGTCGGCGCTGGCGGGACGGCATACTTCGGGCAGGTAGTCCATCCGGCAGGTGATCACGCAGCGCGTGCCCGGCGCCAGTTCGGCCGGCCGGGCGCGCTTCGCGCCGTGGCGCGCCATATAATCCATCGTGCCGTGGCAGCCGGCGGCCAGCCAGTCCGTCAGACGGACTTCGGCCGCGCCCAGAGCCACCCCCGCGAAGCCGACGGCGGCGAGATCGAGCTCCCGACCCCAGGCGCGGATTTTTTCCTTCAGGGCGATCCAGTCATGCATGACGTCGATGATAACCGCCGCGATTTCGAGCTGCCCGACGCGGCGGCGACGCGCGCCCTGGGCGCCGCCCTGGCGGCATGCCTGCCTCAAGACGCGCAGCCGGCTGCCGTTCTTTACCTGGAAGGCGACCTGGGCGCAGGCAAGACGACGCTGGCGGGCGGACTGTTGCAAAAAGTCGGCGCCGGGCCGATGGCGAAGAGCCCGACCTACACGCTGGTTGAACCTTACGTAATTTCTGGCTTAAACTTATATCACTTTGATTTCTATAGATTCAAATTTCCAGAAGAGTTTTTCGATGCCGGGTTGGACGAATACTTCGCAGAAAGTGGAATCTGTCTGGTCGAATGGCCGGACCGGGCGCGGCCGTACCTGCCCGCCGCCGACCTGCGGATTCGGCTCATCCATGCCGGCCCTGGCCGGCAAGCCGGCATCGAGGCGGCGAGTGCGCGGGGGCGACAATGGCTGAGCGCTCTTCCGGCTTCACTCGGCGCGATTTCATCCGCAGCGGCGGCGCCGTCCTGACCCTGCTGGTGACGCCGCTGCGCGCCCACGCCGCGCCGACCCTCCTGGGCGTGCGCGTCTGGCCCGGCACCGATTACACCCGCGTCACGCTGGAACACGACCAGCCGCTCGCCTTCCGTCATCTGCTGCTGAAAAATCCGGATCGCCTCGTGCTCGATCTCGATGGCGTGGAGTTCAATTCGGTGCTGCAAAGCCTGCCCGGCAAGGTGCTCGATGGCGATCCGCACATCCGCCTGATCCGCGCCGGGCGCTTCAAGCCCGATGTCGTGCGCCTTGTCATCGAGCTCAAGGGCGAGATGAACCCGCAGGTCTTCGCGCTGGCGCCGGTCGGCGGCTATGGCCACCGCCTGGTCCTCGACCTGTATCCCGCCGCCGCGCCGGATCCCCTGCTGGCCCTGTTGCAGAAGCATGTCCAGGGCGACTCCTTCGCGCGCGACGAAACCGCGGCGCCGGCGGTCGATCGGCTGGTCACGGTGATGATCGATCCGGGCCACGGCGGGGAAGATCCCGGCGCCATCGGCCAGGGCGGCACCCACGAAAAGAACGTGGTGCTGGCGATCGGCCGTCGCCTCAAGGCGAAAATCGATGCCGAGCCGAACATGCGCGCCCTGCTGACGCGCAACGGCGATTATTTCGTCCCGCTGGCGCGGCGCGTGGCGCTGGCGCGCCGGGTGCGGGCCGATCTGTTCATCTCGATTCACGCCGACGCCTTCATGAAGCCGACCGCCGGCGGTTCCTCGGTCTTCGTCCTGTCGGAGAACGGCGCCAGCTCCACCGCGGCGCGCTGGCTGGCCCAGCGCGAAAACGCGGCCGACCTGATCGGCGGGGTCAACCTCGGCGCGAAAGACACGCACCTGGCGCGCACCCTGCTCGACCTGTCGCAGACGGCCACCCTCAACGACAGTCTCAAGCTCGGCCGGGCGATGCTCGACGAGATCGGCGAGTTCAACCGCCTGCACAAGCCCCAGGTGGAGCAGGCCGCCTTCGCCGTTCTCCGGGCTCCCGACATTCCTTCCATACTGGTCGAGACCGCCTTCATCTCCAATCCGGAAGAAGAGCAGCGTCTCAACGACGAGGATTATCGGGAGCGCATGGCCGCGGCCCTGCTCGACGGCCTGCGGCGTTACTTCAGGAAGAACCCCGGCGCGGGCCGCGCCAAAGTGGCCCGGCTGGACTGATAGAATCGGCCGCTTTCGGCGCCAACAAAATTCATGCAGCTTTTCCGCACCATCCCGCGGCAGGCGTCCCGATCCCGCGTGCTGGCCATCGGCAATTTCGACGGCGTGCACCTCGGGCACCGCGCGCTGCTCGAGCGGCTCGTCGCCGCGGCGCGCCGGCACGGACTGGCGCCGGCGGTGATGACCTTCGAACCTCATCCGCGCGAGCTCTTCGCCCCCGAGCAGGCGCCGGCGCGACTCACCTCGCTGCGCGAGAAGATTGCCCTCCTCGATGCCTGCGGCATCGAGGAGATTTTCCTGATGCACTTTTCGCGCAAACTCGCCGGGTTGACCGCCGCGGCGTTCATCGACCGTGTGCTGGTGAGCGGATTGGCCGTCCGCCATCTGATCGTCGGCGACGATTTCCGCTTTGGCCAGGGCCGCGCCGGCGATTTCGGCATGTTGCAGGCGGCCGGTCAGCGCCACGGTTTTGGCGTCGAGGCGATGCCCACCATCGAAATCGGCGGCGAGCGCGTCTCCAGTTCCGCGGTGCGCGACGCGCTCGCCGCGGGCGATCTGGAACATGCGGCGCGCCTGCTGGGCCGGCCATACAACCTCAGCGGCCGCGTGGTCCATGGCGAAAAGATCGGCCGCCGGCTCGGCTGGCCGACCGCCAACATCCAGCTCAAGCGCAGGCGGGTGGCCTGCACCGGGGTATTCGCCGCAACCGTCTCCGGCCTCGACAAGCGCCACCTGCCCGGCGCCGCGAGCCTCGGCGTGCGGCCGACGCTGGGCGCCGGCCTGCGCCCGGTGCTGGAGGTTCATCTCCTCGACTTCGAGCGCGAGATCTACGGCGCACATGTCACCGTGCATCTCCTGCACAAGCTGCGCGACGAGCTCAGGTTCGATTCCCTCGCCGCGCTCGCCGCCCAGATCGCGCGCGACGTCGAGGCGACGCAAGGCTACTTCGCGAGCGACTCCCATGGCTGATTACCGCAAGACGCTCAACATGCCCGACACCCCGTTCCCGATGCGCGGCGACCTTGCCAAGCGCGAGCCGGGCTGGGTGCGGCAGTGGCAGGAACAGCGGCTCTACAAGAAGATTCGCGCCGCGAGCAAGGGCCGCCCGCGCTTCGTGCTGCACGACGGCCCGCCTTACGCGAACGGCGACATCCACATCGGTCATGCGGTCAACAAGATCCTCAAGGACATCATCGTCCGCTCGCGCACGCTCGCCGGCTTCGATGCGCCCTACGTGCCCGGCTGGGACTGCCATGGCCTGCCGATCGAGCACCAGATCGAGAAGACGCACGGCAAGCACCTCGAAGGCAACAAGGCGCGCGCGCTGTGCCGCAGCTATGCCCAGGAGCAGATCGAGCGGCAGAAGCAGGACTTCATCCGCCTCGGCGTGCTCGGCGACTGGGACAACCCCTACAGGACGATGGAGTTCCGCACCGAGGCCGACGAAATCCGCGCGCTCGGCGAGATGTATCGCAAGGGCTATCTGTTCAAGGGCCTGAAGCCGGTGAACTGGTGCTTCGACTGCGGCTCGGCGCTGGCCGAGGCCGAGGTCGAATACGCCGACAAGAAATCGCCGGCGATCGACGTCGCCTTTCCGCTCGATGTGGCCGAGCGCAGCCGGCTGACAGGGGCGTTCAACGTCGCGGCGCTGCCCGACAAGACAGCCTGCGCGGTGATCTGGACGACCACGCCCTGGACGCTGCCCGGCAACCAGGCGCTCAACGTGCATCCGGAGTTCGTCTATGAACTGGTCGACACGCCGAAGGGCCTGCTGATCCTCGCCGCCGAGTTGCGCGCATCCGCCTTGCAGCGCTATCGGCTCGAAGGCAGGGTGCTGGGCGCCTGCCGCGGCATCGCGCTCGACCGCATGCAGTTCCGCCATCCGTTCTACGAGCGCGCCTCGACCGTGTTCCTCGGCGAGTATGTGACGCTCGATGCCGGCACCGGCATCGTCCATAGCGCGCCGGCCTACGGCGTCGAGGACTACGATTCCTGCAAGCGCGCCGGCATGAAGAACGAGGAGATCCTCACCCCCGTGCAGGGCGACGGCCGTTTCGCCGAGAGCCTGCCGTTCTTCGGCGGCCAGCACATCTGGAAGGCCAACCCGCTGATCGTCGAAAAGCTGGCCGAGGTCGGTCATCTGCTGGCGAGCGGCGAGATCACCCACAGCACCATGCACTGCTGGCGCCACAAGACGCCGACCATCTACCGCGCCACGACGCAGTGGTTCGTCGGCATGGACAGGCAACCCAATGAAGGCGAAACCTTGCGCACCGCCGCGCTGGCCGCCATCGAGGCGACGGAATTCTTCCCGGGCTGGGGCAAGGCAAGATTGCACGCCATGATCGCCAACCGGCCCGACTGGTGCGTTTCGCGCCAGCGCAACTGGGGCGTGCCGATCCCCTTCTTCCTGCACAAGGAAAGCGGCGAGCCGCATCCGCGCACGCTTGAGCTGCTCGAGGCCGTGGCAAAGAAGGTGGAGCAGGGCGGCATCGAGGCCTGGTTCGCGCTCGATGCGAAAGAGCTGCTCGGTCAAGGTGAACATGGAGCGGCCCGGTATGACAAGATGAACGATACGCTCGACGTCTGGTTCGACTCGGGCACGACGCATCGCAGCGTGCTGCGCGGCTCGCATGCCGATGACTGCACCTGGCCGGCCGACCTCTATCTCGAGGGCTCGGACCAGCATCGCGGCTGGTTCCATTCGAGCTTGCTGACCGGCTGCTGCATCGACGGCCGCGCACCCTACCAGGGGCTGCTGACCCACGGTTTCGTCGTCGACGGCAAGGGCATGAAGATGTCCAAGTCGAAGGGCAACGTGGTCGCGCCGCAGCAGGTGTCCGACACCCTCGGCGCGGAGATCCTGCGCCTGTGGGTCGCGGCGACCGACTATTCCGGCGAGCTGACCATCTCGAAGGAGATTCTCGACCGCGTCGTCGAGGTCTACCGCCGCCTGCGCAACACGCTCAAGTTCCTGCTCGCCAACACGGCCGATTTCGACGCGCAGAAGAATATGTTGCCGGTCGATCGGTGGCTGGAGATCGACCGCTACGCGCTGGCGCTGACGCACGAACTGCAGGCGAACTGCGTGGCGGCCTACGACCGCTACGAGTTCCACAGAGTCGTGCAGGCGCTGCAGAACTTCTGCGCCGAGGATCTCGGCGCCTTCTATCTCGACATCCTCAAGGATCGCCTCTACACCGCGGCCGCGGATTCCCGCGCACGCCGCTCGGCGCAGAGCGCGCTCTGGCACATCGTCCAATCGATCACGCGGCTGATGGCGCCGATCCTCAGTTTCACCGCCGAGGAAATCCACCAGGTGACCGGCCGGGACAGCGTGATGCTGGAGACCTGGCATGCCTTGCCCGCCGTGGCGGAAAAGGATGTGCTGGTTTCGCGCTGGCAGGCGATCCGCGCGGTGCGCGCCGAGGTGCTCAAGGCGATCGAGGAGGTGCGCAGCGCGGGCGGTGTCGGCTCGTCGCTGCAGGCGGAGGTCGAGATCAAGGCGGCGGACGAAACCCATGCCCTGCTCGCCTCGCTCGGCGACGACCTGAAGTTCGTGCTGATCTGCTCGAAGGTGAATCTTCTGAAAGTCGGCGCCGGCGGGACGGCAGTGCAAGACCCGCCCACCCCCAGCCCCGCCCTCTCAGGCGGGGAGACTGGCAGCGCGCTACGCGCGAGTGTCACAATAAGCGTCGTTCCCACCCAGCACCAGAAATGCGCGCGCTGCTGGCACTGGCGCGACGACGTCGGCCACGATGCGGCGCATCCCGAATTGTGCGGCCGCTGTACCAGCAACCTCCACGGCGCGGGCGAGGTGCGCGGGTTTGCCTAGCTTCGCGCGCTGGCTCGCTCTGGCCGCCCTCGTGAGTTTGCTCGACCAGGGCACCAAGCTGTGGGTACTGGGCGACTTCCACCCCGGCGAGGTGCGCGCCGTGACGGATTTCTTCAATCTGGTCCTCGTCTTCAACCCCGGCGCGGCCTTCAGCTTCCTGGCCGCGGCGGGCGGCTGGCAGCGCTGGTTTTTCATTGTCCTGGCGCTGGGCATTTCCGTCTGGCTGGTGGTGATGATCCGCCGCCACGCGGCGGAGCGCCTCCTGCCCCTGGCCCTGGCCCTGGTGCTGGGCGGCGCGCTGGGCAACACGATCGACCGGCTCTACCTGGGGGCGGTGGTCGACTTCCTCGATTTCCATGTCGCCGGCCGGCACTGGCCGGCGTTCAATCTCGCCGACAGCGCCATCGTGCTGGGCGTCGCCCTGATGATCTGGCACACGCTGACCGTCAAGGAGAACCGGCATGACTGACCGCGTCCGGCGCGACAGCCTCGTCACGCTGCACTACCGCGTCGCCACCGCCGACGATACCGAAGTCGTCTCGACTTTCGGCAGCGCGCCCGCCACGCTGCAACTCGGCAGCGGCGAACTGGCGCCGACCCTCGAAGCCTGCCTCGAAGACCTGCCGGTCGGCGAGCGCCATGTCTTCCTGCTCGAACCGCATCAGGCCTTCGGCCCGCACAACCCGGAACTGCTCAAGCGCCTGCCGACCGGCGAACTGCCCGACGGCGGCGCGGACATCGGCCCGCTGACGCTGGTCGAGTTCGCCGCGCCCAGAGAACTCGGGGGGGCCAAGTTCGCCGGTCTCGTGCGCGAAATCGACGCGGAGTCGGCGCTGGTCGACTTCAACCACCCGCTCGCCGGCAAGTCGATCTGCTTCGAGGTTGAGGTTATTGGAGTCCTTTGATCGGAATGCAATCGGTTGCATGTTGCGCTTGACATTGCATTTAGCATGGTTAGACTAAGCTAAGCTTAGCCTTAATTCAGAAAAGCCATGGAAGCCGTCAATATTCATGATGCCAAAACCAATCTGTCGCGGCTCGTCGATCAAGCGGCTGCCGGTGCGGAGATCATCATCGCCAAAGCAGGTAAGCCCGTGGCGCGGCTGATGCCGCTGGAAAAGCCGCTTGACGAACCGCGTCGTCTCGGCGTACTGGCCGGGAAGCGCGAAGTGCCCGAGGATATCGACGCGATGTTTGTGGCCGACATCGAAGCAATGTTTTATGGCATTGCGTCGCCGCGGAAGTCGGGCTGATGCGCGTTCTGGTCGATACGCACATCCTGTTATGGGCAATTTACCGGCCTGAACGCATTTCTTCAGTCATGCAGGCGCGTTTGCGGGATCGCGCCAATGCGGTGTATTTCAGCGCCATCTCGATTGCCGAAATTGCCATCAAGTCCTCGCTGGGCCGTGCCGATTTCTCCTTCGCGCCGGACGAAGTTTCGCGTGCCGCACGTGACAGCGCCTTCGACGAACTGCCCTTGACCGCCGCACATGCAAGCCGCTTGGTCAGCCTGGCCTGGCATCACCGCGATCCTTTCGACCGCTTTCTGGTCGCCCAGGCCATCGAGGAAAGCGTACGCCTGATGACAGCAGATAGTGTCCTCTTGGCTTATTCCGACTTGGTGGAACTGGTCTGATGGAAATCCTGCTCGCCAACCCCCGCGGCTTCTGCGCCGGCGTCGAGCGCGCCATCGCCATCGTCGAGCGCGCTCTCGAGAAGTTCGGCGCGCCGATCTACGTGCGCCATGAAGTCGTGCACAACCGCTTCGTCGTCGACAAGCTCAAGGCGAAAGGCGCGGTCTTCGTGCGCGAACTCGATGAAGTCCCCGCCGGTGCAACCGTCATCTTCAGCGCCCACGGCGTCTCGAAGGCGGTGCGCGCCGAGGCCGGAGCGCGCTGCCTCAGGGTCTTCGACGCGACCTGCCCGCTGGTCACCAAGGTGCACCTGGAAGTCGAGCGCCACCGCAAGCACGGGCGCGAAGTCATCATGATCGGCCACAGGGGCCATCCCGAGGTCGAAGGCACGATGGGGCAGGCCGAGGGCGGCATGCACCTCGTCGAGAATGTCGCCGACGCCGCCGCCCTGGAAGTCGGCGCCGACGAGACGGCGCCCCGGGCCTACGTGACGCAGACAACGCTCTCGGTCGATGACGCCGCGAGCATCGTCGCTGCGCTGAAGGAGCGCTTCCCGGCGATCGTCGGCCCCAAGAAGGATGACATTTGCTACGCGACGCAGAATCGGCAGGATGCCGTGCGGCGGTTGGCCGAACGCTGCGATGTCATCATCGTCGTCGGCTCGAGCAACAGCTCGAATTCCAACCGGTTGCGCGAGGTGGCCGAACAGCGGGGCGCGCGCGCCTACCTGGTCGACCGCGCCGCGGAAATCGACCCCGGCTGGTTTGCCGGCGCGCAAACCCTCGGAGTCACGGCCGGCGCCTCGGCGCCGGCCGCGCTGGTCGTGGAAGTGGTTCGTGCCCTGGCTGCCCTGACCGGGGCGGCGCCGCCGGACACCGCGCCGCATGACGAGGGGGTGACCTTCCCCTTGCCGGCCGCGCTGGCCTGAAGCCCCCGGCCGCCGTTCGGCGGCCTGCGCGCGCCATTCGTCGCCCGCGACTGGCATGCCTCCGGGATGGGGATTAGATTTCGCTACGGGGAAAGGAGTGCGCCATGAAGTCGACTCGTCAAGGTTTCACCCTCATCGAGGTCATGATCACGGTGGCGATCATCGCCATCCTCGCGGCGCTGGCCCTGCCCGCCTACAACGATTACATCCTGCGCGGCCGGCTGGCCGAAGCGCACGGCGAGCTGGTGGCGATGCGGGTGCGGCTGGAGACCTATTTCCTCGACAACCGCACCTATGTCGGCGCCTGCGCGGCCGGCACGGTCGCGCCGTTGCCGGCGGCCGGGCGTTTCGCCTATTCGTGTCCGAACCTGACGGCCGCGACCTATGTCGTGCAGGCGGATGGCGTCGCCGCGCAGGGGACCGGCGGCTTCACCTACACGATCGACCAGAACAACGTGCGCGCGACGACCGCCGTGCCGGCGGGCTGGACGGCGGACGCCACCTGCTGGGTGGTCAAGAGGGGCGGCGCGTGCTGAAGCGAGCCTTGCCGCGCGGTTTTACCCTGATCGAGCTGATGATCGCGCTCGCCGTGCTGGCCTTCGTCCTGCTGATCGCTTATCCGACCTTCGTCACCCTGCTCGCCAACCTGCGCGTCCGTTCGGTGGCCGATGGCGTCCTGAGCGGCCTGCAGCAGGCGCGCAGCGAAGCCCTGAAGCGCAACATGGCGGTCACCTTCAGCCTCGATCCGGCGAGCGGGGTGGGCGGCGGCTGGCAGCTGCGTCTGCCCGACAACACGGTCCTCCAGTCGAAGGCGTCCGCCGAGGGCGGGCTGGTCGAGGTGATGATGGCCGGCGGCAACGCCGACATCGTCTTCGACAATCTCGGCCGGCGCCTGTTGCCGGTCGCCCCGCCCGCGGTGCTGGACGTCGACGTCTCGAACCCGGGCGTCGACGCTTGCGAAACGGCGGGCGGCTCGGTGCGCTGCCTGAGGGTCACCGTTCCCGTCGGCGGCGGGGTGCGCCTGTGCGATCCGCGCCGGCCCGCCGGCGATCCGCAGGCCTGTTGAGGGAAAACGCCATGAAGCGACACGCTGCCGGCGCCACCCTCCTCGAAGTCCTGATCGCCCTGCTGCTGTTCTCCTTCGGCATCCTGGGCCTGCTGGGCATGCAGGCGGTGGCCGCCCAGCTGACCGGCGAGGCCAAGTATCGCGCCGAGGCCGCCATGTATGCCAGCCAGCTGATCGGCCAGATGTGGGCGGACAACCCGGCGAATCTGGCCGCAGACTATGCCAGCGGAACCGCAGGGCCGAAGTATGTCGCATGGCGCAATCAGATCCAGGCGCCGGCCACCGGCCTGCCGGGCGCGGTCGGCGCGAACGCCCCGACGGTGACCGTGGACGGCAACAATGTCGTGACCGTCACCATCTTCTGGCAGGCGCCCACCGCGGCGGCGGCCCATCGCCATGCCACCGTGGCCCAGATCAGGAGATGAGATGATTTTCCACCGCATCCGCGCGTCTGCCTGCCGGCGTCCGGCCGGGTTCAGCCTGATCGAATTGCTGGTGGCCCTGGCCATCGGCCTGATCGGCGCCGTGGCGATCATGCAGGTCTATATCGGCGGCGAAACCGGCAAGCGCGTCACCGGCAGCCTCGGCGAAGCGCAATCCGGCGCGCTGATCGCCCTCTACCAGATCGAACGCGAGGTGCAGCGGGCCGGCCTGGGTTTCCTCAGCGTCAGCGCGCTGGGCTGCAACATCCGCTCGAATCTGGGGTCGGCGCTCAACAACCGCTTTCTCCAGCCGGTCAGCATCGTGCCGGCCGGTGCGGGCATCGGGCACTTCGCCAACCACTGGGGCATCCCGCCCGGCGATCCGGGCGCCGACATGCTCGTCGTCGTGGCCGGCGATGGCGGGACCCTGGTCGAGGGCAGCCGTCTTGCGCTCGCCGCCCCGGCCGGCACGACCCTGTTGCGCCTCGGCACGGCGCAAGGCATTGCGGCGGGGGACTTCCTCCTGGTGAGCGAATCCGGCCAGGACTGCACGCTGGCGCGGGCCACGGCGCCGCCCGCCCTGAGCGGCGAAGTAAGTATCGATCATGCCACGGTGACCGCCTATACCGACCAGGCGATGGTCATGCATCTCGGGGCCGTGCCCGTCTTCGCGGTGTATGCGGTGCGCGGCGGAGTCCTGACGCGTTGCGACTTCGGGGTCTCCAATTGCGCCGATGCGGGACTGGCCGCCAACCCGGCGGTCTGGACGCCGGTGGCCAACGACGTGGTCGCCCTGGTGGCCCAATACGGTTTCGACACGACGGCGATCCCGGACGGGATCGTCGACGTCTTCTGCAAGGACCGCGTGGCGGCCGGAGGCGCCTGCCCCAGCCCCGACACCGGCCTGGGCGCCGCGCCCGGCGCCGATCCGTCTCAGCCCGTCCGCGCCTGCGACTGGACGCGCATGCCCATCGTCCAACTCGCCGTGGTCACCCGCAGCGGGCAGGCGGAGCGGGAGCCCGTCAGTCCGCCCGCCCTCCAGCTCTGGCCCGATACCAACGTGGCGCCGACGACCACGGGCCCGCTGTGGAACGTGCCGGACCAGAACTTCCGCTACCGCGTCGCGCGCGGCGCGACGGCCCTGCGCAACGTCATCTGGAGGGGGGCGGGATGCTGAGATGCCGATCCCGGCCGCAAGCCCAGCGCGGCACGGTGTTGTTCCTCGCCCTGATCGTGCTGGTGGCGATGATGCTCTCCGGCATCGCGCTCTTCCGCGGCGTCGACAGCGGGGTGCTGACCGCCGGCAACCTCGCCCTGCAAAAGACCGCGGTGAGCCAGGGCGACCGCGGCATCGAGGCCGCCGGCGCCTGGCTGGCGGTCAATGCGGGAACGGCGGTCCTGCACGAAGATCCGGCCGAGCCGGGCTATGTCAATACGTCGTTTTACATCGCGAATGCGGTGAATGACCAGCCGGCGGCGGGGCAGGGATGGCTGGCCTGGTGGGACGGCTATGTGGCGACGCACACCCCCGCGGTGCTGGCGGTCGACCCCAATACCGGCCATGTCGTCGCCTACCTGGTCC
>JAGXSN010000180.1 GCA_018333815.1 Sulfuritalea sp.
TGCAGCTTTCGTAGCGAAATCTGTCGTGCTTGGCGGCGCATGCTGATGCGACGCAGCCAACGGCATAATCTGTCATGGGAGCGGTTCTGTAGGCTGGAGAAACGCTACATACCGCCGTACCACCATACTCATCCCTATCCTGAACAGCGATTTGGCGTTACTCACCCAAGGCAGGAGCCTTGTGCGGTAATTCCGCTCGCAGGGATCTGTGCGGGGGGCGTCGGGTAACCGGCGTCCCTACCGCGACCCTTCGTCGATTATTTGACGTTTTGCGCCACATGGTTGCTAGCTTAATTTATTCAATTGGTTAGCGATATTCTCGCGCAACGTGTTGAAGCTCGCCAGCCGCTCGCGCTCCTGCGCCACGACGGCGGCGGGCGCGCGGGCGACGAAGCTCTCGGTGGCGAGCTTTTTTTCCGCCTTGGCGATCTCGCCCTCGACGCGGGCAAGCTCCTTGCCGAGGCGCTCCTTCTCGGCGGCGACGTCGATCTCGATCTTGAGCATCAGGCGGTAATTGCCTACGATCTGCACCGGGGCATCCGAATCGGGCAGGGTGTCGGCAACCGCAACTTCCGAGAGCTTGCCGAGCGCGGCGAGGTAGGGAGCGTAGTCTTCGAGGGCCGCGTCGCCGGCGCCGACCAGCGGAACTTTCTGTGCCGGCGAAATGTTCATCTCGCCGCGCAGACTGCGGCAGGCAGTGACCAGAGACTTGAGAGTGGCAACCCATTGCTCCGCCTTCTCGTCGCAGCGGGCCGGGTCGGCGACCGGGTAGGGCTGCAACATCACCGTGGGCGCCGTCTCGCCAGCGCCGACTTTTCCTGCGACAGGCGCGACGGTCTGCCAGAGCTCCTCGGTGATGAAGGGAATCAGCGGGTGGGCGAGCCGCAGCACGGTTTCCAGCACGCGGACCAGGGTGCGACGCGTGGCCCGCTGCTGGGCTGCGGCGCCTGCCTGCATCTGCACCTTGGCAAGCTCGACATACCAATCGCAATATTCGTCCCAGACGAATTCGTAGATGGCCTTGGCGAGCAGGTCGAAGCGGTAGTCGGCGAAATGCTTTGCCACTTCTGTTTCCAGGCGCTGCAACAGGCTGACAATCCACTGGTCGGCGGGCAAGAACTCAAGCGGCAGGCTGGCGTCGAGGCCGACGTCCTGGCCTTCGCAGTTCATCAGCACGAAGCGCGAGGCGTTCCACAGTTTGTTGCAGAAGTTGCGATAACCCTCGCAGCGCTGCATGTCGAACTTGATATCGCGGCCGGGGCTGGCGAGCGACAGGAAGGTGAAGCGCAGAGCGTCGGCGCCGAAGCCCGGGATGCCGTTCGGGTACTCCTTGCGGGTGCGTTTTTCGATCTGCGCCGCCTGCTTCGGGTTCATCAGGCCGGTGGTGCGTTTGGCGACAAGGTCGTTTAGGCTGATGCCGTCGATCAGGTCGATCGGATCGAGCACGTTGCCCTTCGACTTCGACATCTTCTGGCCTTCGGCGTCGCGGATCAGGCCGTGCACATAGACGTGCCTGAACGGAATTTTCCCCGTGATGTGTTTCGTCATCATCACCATGCGCGCCACCCAGAAGAAGATGATGTCGAAGCCGGTGACCAGCACCGTCGAAGGGAGATAGAGATCGAGGGCCGGGTTCGACCTGGCCGGCCACTCGGGCGTCCAGTCGAGCGTCGAGAAGGGCCAGAGCGCGGAGGAGTACCAGGTGTCGAGCACGTCCGGGTCGCGTTCCAGCCCGCCGGTATAGCCCTCCTGCTTCGCCAGGGCATAGGCCTCGGCCTCGTCGTGGGCAACCCAGACGCGACCGTCGTCGCCATGCCAGGCCGGAATCTGGTGGCCCCACCAGAGCTGGCGGGAGATGCACCAGTCCTGGATGTTGCCCAGCCACTGGTTGTAGGTATTGACCCAGTTCTCGGGCACGAACTTGATCTCGCCCGAACTCACGCATTCAAGGGCCTTGCCCGCAATGCTCTTGCCATCGGCGCCGGGCTTGGACATGGCGACGAACCACTGGTCGGTGAGCATCGGTTCGACGACGACGCCTGTGCGGTCGCCGCGCGGCACCATCAGCTTGTGCGGCTTGGTGGCGACCAGCAGGCCTGCGGCTTCGAGGTCGGCGACGATCGCCTTGCGGGCATCGTAGCGGTCCATGCCCCGATATTTCTCGGGACCGTGCTCGTTGATGCGCGCGTCGAGGGTGAAGATCGAGATCGGCGTCAGGCCGTGCCGGTGGCCGACCTGCCAGTCGTTGAAGTCGTGGGCCGGCGTGATCTTGACGCAGCCGGTGCCGAATTCCTTGTCGACCCAGACGTCGGCGATGACCGGGATCGTACGTCCGGTGAGCGGCAGCTGGACAGGCTTGCCGATCAGGTGTTTGTAGCGATCATCCTCGGGATTCACGGCGACCGCGACGTCGCCGAGCAGGGTCTCCGGCCGCGTGGTGGCGACGGTGAGCGAGCCATTGCCCATGTTGGCAGATTCGGCGAACGGGTAGCTGATCTCCCACATGAAGCCGTCTTCCTCCTCGCTGACGACTTCGAGGTCGGAGACGGCGGTGAGCAGCTTCGGATCCCAGTTGACCAGGCGCTTGCCGCGATAGATCAGCCCTTCCTGGCGGAGACGGACGAAGGTCTCGGTGACGATCTTCGACAGACCGGCATCCATGGTGAAGCGCTCGCGCGTCCAGTCGGGCGAGGTGCCGAGGCGGCGCATCTGGCGCGTGATGGTGTTGCCGGAAAACTCCTTCCACTCCCAGACTTTTTCGAGGAACTTCTCGCGGCCGAGGTCGTGACGCGAGATGCCTTGTGCATCGAGTTGGCGTTCGACGACGATCTGCGTGGCGATGCCGGCATGGTCGGTGCCCGGCTGCCACAGCGTGTTGGCGCCGCGCATGCGGTGGTAGCGCGTCAGCGCATCCATGATCGCCTGGTTGAAGCCGTGGCCCATGTGCAGCGTGCCGGTGACGTTCGGCGGCGGCAGCAGGATGCAGAAGTTGTCGGTCTTGTCACGGTCGAGACCGGCGGCGAAATAGCCGTTCGACTCCCAGACGGGATACCAGCGCCGCTCGATCTCTGCGGGCTCGAAGCTTTTGGCGAGTTCCATGACGATCAGGGGTTGCGGCGCGCCGACGGAGGCGGGCGATTATAGCGAGGGGGGCTGTCCATCGATCCGCTCCGCCTCGCCGCGCTGCGCATCGATCAGCGCGGCGAGGCGCGGCAGGAGGTTGTGGCGCGCCTTGCCGTCGAGTTCGTCGAGGAGCTGCTGGCTGGCGGTGGAGACGGCTGCGGGCAGGGCTTGCGCAAGCCAGGCGGAAACCTCACCGTCAATTTCGTCGCGCAGCGACGCGAGCAGATTAGCGACGTCCCGGCGGTCGAGGGCTTGCGCGTCGACGATGTCGGTGAGCAGGGGGACGTCGTCCTCCGCGCCGGCATCCGCAGGCTCGGGGAGGGGCGGCGGCGGTTCGGCCGGCCGGGCGACGAAGCTGCGAAAACGCCTCTGGAACGTCTCGGAATGGACGATCTCTTCTGCGCCGTCCGTCATTCCATTCCTCCGCAAATGTCGCGGTTGTCGATCGCATAGCCGCGATCGCGGTAGAACTTGAAGCGCTCGCGCGCCGGCAGGCGGTCGGAGTCGTCGGTGCTGACGACCTCGACCACGTGCTCGAAACGCGAGAAGGCCGGCGGCAGATCGTTGCTCAGGTTGAGCAGGCAGCGCTCGTGCGGCGGACTGTCCAGCCGGTCGGTCAGCAGGATCGGCGTTTCTCCCGCCCAGGGCGAGTCCGCCCGACAGTGCGGCAGGAATGACAGGGCCGGCTGGGTCCACAGCATGCGATCGAGCCGGGCGGCCTGCTCGGCATCCGGGACATACACCAGCACCGCCTGCCTTTCGGCCCAGGCCTGTCGCAGCCATTGGGCAGCGGACTGGAGCCGTTCCGGCGCGCCGTGCAGGAAGGAGATGCGCGTCATGGCCTACTGCGATGCCGTCCCGCCGGCGCCGACTTTCGCTGCGCGCTCAATCAGAAAATGGGTCAGCAGCGGCACCGGGCGGCCGGTGGAACCCTTCTCCTTGCCCGACTTGTAGGCGGTGCCGGCGATGTCGAGATGCGCCCACTCGTACTTCTTGGCGAAGCGCGACAGGAAGCAGGCGGCCGTGATCGTGCCGGCGGGGCGTCCGCCGATGTTGCCCAGGTCGGCGAAGTTGCTCTGCAATTGTTCCTGGTAGTCCTCGAACAGGGGCAACTGCCAGGCGCGATCCCAGCTCGCGTTGCCGGCATCGAGCAGTTCGCGCGCCAGCCCATCGTCGTTGGCGAGCAGGCCGCTGACGACATGGCCGAGCGCGATCACGCAGGCGCCGGTCAGCGTGGCGACATCGATGACGCAGTCGGGCTCGAAGCGCTCGACATAGGTCAGCGCATCGCAGAGGATCAGCCGGCCTTCGGCATCGGTGTTGAGAATTTCGACGGTCTGGCCGGACATCGAGGTGACGATGTCGCCGGGACGCGTCGCGCTGCCGCCGGGCATGTTCTCGACCGCCGGCACGACGGCGATGATGTTGAGCGGCAGTTTCATCAGGGCGGCGGCCTTGATGGCGGCCAGCACGCTGGCGGCGCCGGACATGTCGAACTTCATTTCGTCCATCTCGGGCGGGGGCTTGAGGGAGATGCCGCCCGTGTCGAAGGTGACGCCCTTGCCGACGAGGACGATCGGCTTGTCGTTGCCCTTGCCGGACTTGCCGCCCTGATATTTCAGGACGATGAACTGCGGCGGCTGGTGCGAACCCCTGGCGACGGCCAGCAGGGTGTTCATGCCCAGCTGCTCCATTTCTTCACGACCGAGGATTTCGGCCGCGAGGCCATGTTCGGCGGCCAGCGCGCGGGCCTGTTCGGCCAGATAGGTCGGGGTGCAGAGGTTGCCCGGCAGGTTGGCCAGGTTTTTCATCAAACTCATGCCGGCGGCGATGGCCTGACCCTCCCGCAGGGCCTGCTCGGCGGCGGCCAGCTCGCCGCGTCGCTCGACGCAGAAGGTCAGCTTACGCAGGGGGCGGCGCACCTCGTCCTTCTTCGATTTGAGCCGATCGAAGCGGTAGAGCGTCTCCTCAACCGCGATGATGGCCTGGCGCACGCGCCAGGCGATGTCGCGTTTTTTCACCGGCAGTTCAGTCAGGTAGATCGTGCCGTCGAAGCCGCCGGTTTCGTTGAGTGTGCGTACGGTCGCGGCGATGGCCGCACGATACTCCTTTTCGCGGAACTCGCGCTCCTTGCCCAGGCCGACCAGCAGGATGCGGTCCGCCTCGGCGCCGGGCACCTTGTGCAGCAACAGGGTGTTGCCCGCCTTGCCTTCCATGTCGCCGCGCCGCAGCAGTTCGGAGAGATGGCCGCGCGCCGCGTTGTCCAGCAGTTCCGCAGGCAGGGAGAGTTTGCGCGATTCGAACACGCCGACGACCACGCAGGCCGTGCGCTGCTTTTCCGGGCTGCCGCTCTTTATGCTAAATTCCACCGCCGACTCCTGGAAGATGAACGAAACGCGCAGTTTACGCATTTTTTCGGCCCGATCCCCGTCCGGACCGAAATTCCGCAAACTTCTCCATGCCAGCCTCGACCGATGATCTTCCGGCGTTCCGCCCAGCGTGAGTTCGCGCAGACCGCAATCGCGGTGTTTGTCGCTCTTTTCGCTATCATGCTGACGCTACAACTGGTGCGCCTGCTGGGCCGGGCTGCGGCGGGGCAGGTCGCCTCGGAAGCGGTCGCGGCCATGCTCGGCTTCGCCGCATTGAACTATCTCCCGATTTTGTTGGCCCTGACGCTGTTTGTTGCCGTTTTGCTGTCGCTGTCGCGGGTTTACCGGGATTCCGAGATGACGATCTGGTTCTCGGCGGGCGTGCCGCTCACCGCCTGGATCGCACCGGTGCTGCGCTTCGCCTTTCCCGTCGTCCTGGCCATCGCCGTCCTGGCCCTGTTCCTGTCGCCCTGGGCGCAGGGCAAGCGCGCCGAATACCAGCAGCGCCTGGATCAGCGCGACGACGTGGCGCGCGTCACGCCGGGCGCCTTCAAGGAGTCCGCGCGCGGCGACCGCGTGTTTTTCGTCGAGTCGATCCCGGCTGGCGCGGGACAGAACCAGGTCGGCAACATCTTCGTCAGCTCGATGCAGCACGGCCGGCTGGGCGTGGTCACCGCCGCCCGGGGCCGCACCGAGGTCGCGGAAAACGGCGACCGGTTCCTCGTCCTGAGCCAGGGCCGGCGCTACGAGGGCGTCGCCGGTGCGGCCGAATACCGGGTGATGGAGTTCGCCAGCTACGCGATGCGCATCGAGACGGCCGAAAACGATGGCCCGGCAAGAACAGCCAAGAGCCTCGCGCTCTGGGAACTGCTGCGGGAGCGCACGCCGATCAACCAGGGCGAACTGCTGTGGCGCATCGGCGTCCCGCTGTCCGCCCTGTTGCTCGCCCTGCTGGCGATTCCGCTGTCCTTCGTCAATCCGCGCGCCGGCCGCACCAACAACCTGATCTTCGCGCTGCTGACTTTCATGATTTACAGCAACCTGCTCTCGGTCAGCCAGGCCTGGGTGGCGCAGGGGCGCATCTCTTTCGCCGTGGGCGTCTGGGCGGTCCACCTGCCGATGTTGCTGGTCCTGCTGTTGCTGTTCTGGCAGCGCATCAGGGTGTTTTCGCCCTGGCGCTTCGCCCGTCGGGGCCCCTAGGATGCTGATCTTCCAGCGCCACCTGGCCAGGGAAATTTATGGCGACACGCTGCTCGCGCTCGCGGCCTTTCTCGCCCTCTTCGCGTTTTTCGACCTGATCCACGAACTGGAGTCGGTCGGCCGCAACGGCTACGAGTTCCATCATGCGCTCGGCTTCGTCGCGCTGACGCTGCCGGGGCGCGCCTATGAAATCCTGCCGATCGCCGTGCTGATCGGCGCGCTCTACGGCCTGACCCGCCTGGCGCATCATTCCGAAATCACGGTGCTGCGCGCGTCCGGATTGTCGACCGGGACGCTGTTGCTGACTCTGGCCAGGATCGGCAGCCTTTTCGTCGTCCTGACTTTCCTGCTCGGCGAGTTTGTCGCTCCGCAAACCGAGCGGATCGCGCAACAGTTGCGGCTGACGGCGAAGAGTCAGCTGGTGGGCCAGGAATTTCGCTCCGGCCTCTGGATCAAGGACGGTCAGACCTTCATCAACGTGCGCGAGGTGCTCCCGGATGCCAGCCTGCGCGGCGTGCGCCTGTATGACTTCGACGAAAACCATCGCCTGCGCTCGATCAGCGAGGCGGAGCGGGGAAGTTTCATGCCCCCCGGCCACTGGCAGCTGAGTCGGGTGGCGCAGACCCTCTTTGCCGAGGAGAGGACGACGGTGGTGCACCACGACCAGATCGAGTGGCGCTCCGCGCTCAACCCCGACATTCTGGCGGTTCTCCTCGTCGTGCCCGAGCGCATGTCGCTCGATAAGCTGCACCAGTATATCCGCCACCTGCGGGATAACCAGCAGAACACGCAGCGCTACGAGATCGCCTTCTGGAAAAAAATCGTCTATCCCCTGGCGACCCTGGTGATGCTCGCGCTCGCGCTTCCCTTCGCCTATGCCCATGACCGCATGGGCGCCGTGAGCGTGAAGGTCTTCATCGGCGTCATGCTGGGGATCTTCTTCCACATGCTCAACGGCCTGTTTTCCCATCTCGGCATGATCGCCAGCTGGAAGCCCCTGGTGGCGGCCGTGACGCCGAGCGTCATTTTCCTGCTGGCGGCGGCGGCGATGCTTTGGCGGGTGGAGCGTAGATGAGGCGCGTGCCGGCGAGACGGTCGTGCAGGAACTGGCGATCGCGGTCGACCAGGGCCCAGAGAATCCCCAGGCCCAGGCCGATGCTCGGCCAGGCGAGGACATAGCGCCAGGCCAGGAGGATCAGCGCCGGCGGACGTCCCAGCCGGTCAACCAGATGCAGATGCCAGGTGCGCATCGGCAGGGTCTGGCGGCCGTCCTGCCAGTGCCAGAGGAAGTAGATCGCCAGCGCCAGGAAGACGAGCGCCCGAATGGTCGCGACCGGCGCCGGCCGCTGCGACAGGGCGCTGAATGCGGTGAGCAGCAGGACGAGCACACCCACGATGCCGGCGACGAGCAGGCCTTCGTAGAACATGCTGGCAAGGCGGCGGCCGATGCTGGCCGGGGCGCCGAGGGCTGTCGGACTCCCAAGAAGTTCGCCGGGCCGCCCCAAGAGTCTCTTGCCCCTTGAGGGGAGAACCGAGCGAAGCGAAGGTTTTCGGGGTGGGCTCACTCGCTGCCGGGGGGGTCAGCCGGAGGGGCAACGTCCGCCGGAGGGTCGGTCGCCGCCTCGTCGGATTGGTGGGCCAACAGGCTTTGCGGCGGCTTGAGCGGCGAGATGGGCGAGGCGGGCGCAGGAACCTCCGGCGTCGCCACACGGCTGGCGGAAGGCGCCCTAACCTTGGCAGGGGGCCGCGCAGGGGTCTTGACCTTTTGGGGCTTCCTGGGCGCCTTGCTGCGCAGACGCTCTTTTTCCTCCTCCGTGAGCGTGGCATACTCCTCCCACCGCTGCCGGACGATCTGGCGTTTCTCGGGCGAGCTGCGCATCAGCGACTTGTATCTTTCCCGCGCCAGCCTACGCTCCTCCGGCGCCAGGCGGGCCCATTCGCGCATGTTGCGCTGGATGCTGGCCTGCTCCTCGGGTTTCATGACGGGGAAGCGCTGGGCGATGCCAATCCACTTCTTGCGCCGAAAGGCATCCATCTGGGCCCACTCCTGCTGCAAGGGGGCGAGAATTCTCCTTTGTTCCGGCGTCAGGGCGGTCCAGCCGGGCTGCTGGAACTGCGGCAGGGCGGCGCAGGCCGGGCCGGACAGCAGCACGGCGAAGATCGCCCAGGCTATTGCCCAGCCGACGAGTCTTTTTCCAGCCATGCCTGAAACCCTTTGTCGAGATACGCATTGGGCGGCAGGACGTCGGCCAGCAGGGCGCTGTCGATCGCCTCGTTCTCGCTCGCCCGGCTGAAGCCGTTCCAGTAGTAGGACAGGCCCACGCCGAACAGCAGAACGAGGATGGCCAGGGTCGTGCGCAGCGGGTGTTTTTTCTCGTCGCCGCCCAGCAGCGCCGTCCCGCCGGCGCCGATCTGGACAGCGCCGGGGACGAGAACCGGCTGGCGCTGCAAGGCGCGCTCGCGCGCGGCGCGCAGGCGTTCGGCGACGCCGCGCTCGAGTTGCGCCGCGCCCCGATCGAGTACGCGGCAGATCTGTCGGGCAAATTGTTCTTCGCGGCTCATGGTCTGATTCCTTTTGCATCGAGCGCGACCGCCAGGGTATGGGTGGCGCGCGAACAATGGGTCTTGACGCTGCCTTCGGTACAGCCCATGGCGGCGGCGGTTTCGGCGATGTCCAATCCCTCCCAGTAACGCAGCAGGAAGGCTTCGCGTTGACGCGGGGGGAGTTTTTGCAAGGCTTCCTCCACGAGGGTCAGGGTTTCGGCCCGCAGCAAGGCGGTGTGCGGCGCGGCGAACGGGCTGATGTCGTCGTTCAATTCTAGGGTTTCCAGCGGATCTGCGGGGTTCTCGTCATCGCCTTCGAACGCCGTGAGGGAGGTGAAACGCTCCGCTTTGGTGCGCGAACGCCGGTAATGGTCGCGGATGGCGTTTTGCAGGATGCGCTGGAACAGCAGCGGCAGTTCTGCCGCGGGGCGGTCGCCATATTTTTCGCTGAGTCGCATCATGCTGTCCTGGACGATGTCGAGGGCGGCATCCTCGTCGCGCACGGCGTAGAGGGCCTGTTTGTAGGCGCGTCGCTCGACCTCGGCAAGGAAATTGGAAAGCTCGGCGCGGGAAGCCAAGAGATGCTTACTCGTTCTGGAATTGGCTGTGAGCCTTGACCACAAGCGTGACAGTCAAGTATTGTTGCACGTTTCGGGTGTAAAACCGGCAACGACGGATCCAAAGTATGCAACTCACGGGCGCGGAAATTGTCATCAGGTGCCTTCAGGAAGAAAAGGTCGAACACGTGTTCGGCTACCCTGGCGGCTCGGTATTGTTCATCTACGACGAACTGTTCAAGCAGGACCAGATCAAGCACATCCTGGTGCGTCACGAGCAGGCGGCGGTGCATGCGGCGGACGCGTATTCGCGTTCGTCCGACAGGATCGGGGTGTGCATGGTGACCTCCGGCCCTGGCGTCACCAACGCCGTGACCGGCATCGCCACTGCCCACATGGACTCGGTGCCGCTGGTGGTCATCACCGGTCAGGTGCCGACCGCCTACATCGGCCAGGACGCCTTCCAGGAGGCCGATACGGTCGGCATCACCCGGCCCTGCGTCAAGCACAACTTCCTCGTCAAGGACGTCAAGGACCTGGCCGTCACCCTCAAGAAGGCCTTCTATCTGGCCAGGACGGGGCGACCCGGCCCGGTGCTGGTGGATGTGCCGAAGGACATCACGGTCCAGAGGTGCGAGTATCACTATCCGAAATCGATATCGATGCGTTCGTATAACCCGGTAGTCAAGGGGCATGCCGGCCAGATCAAGAAGGCCGTGCAATTGCTGCTCGACGCCAGGCGCCCGATCATCTACGCCGGCGGCGGCGTGATTCTGTCCGACGCCGCCGAGAAGCTGACCAAGCTGACGCGCATGCTCGGCTTTCCGATCACCCAGACCCTGATGGGCCTGGGCGGTTATCCCGCCACCGATCGCCAGTTCCTCGGCATGCTCGGCATGCACGGCACCTACGAGGCCAACATGGCGATGCAGGAATGCGACGTGCTGCTCGCGATCGGCGCCCGTTTCGACGACCGCGTCATCGGCAACCCGACCCATTTCGCCCGCGTCGCCCGCAAGATCATCCATGTCGATATCGATCCCTCGTCGATTTCCAAGCGCGTGCGCGTCGATGTGCCGATCGTCGGCAACGTGCCCGACGTGCTCGACGAGATCGTCAAGCAGATTGAGGCCAGCGCGGGCAAGCCCGATGCGAAGCACCTGGCCGCCTGGTGGCAGCAGATCGAGGAGTGGCGCAGCCGCGACTGCCTCAAGTACAAGATGGGCGACGCTCTGATCATGCCGCAGTATGTCGTCGAGAAGCTCTACGAAATCACCGGCGGCGACGCCTTCGTCACCTCCGACGTCGGCCAGCACCAGATGTGGGCGGCGCAGTACTACAAGTTCGACAAACCGCGCCGCTGGATCAATTCCGGCGGCCTCGGCACGATGGGTTTCGGCCTGCCGGCGGCGATGGGGGTGCGCTTCGCCAATCCCGAAGCGACCGTCGCCTGCATCACCGGCGAGGGCTCGATCCAGATGAACATCCAGGAGCTGTCGACTTGCAGGCAGTTCCACCTGCCGGTCAAGATCCTCTGCCTCAACAACGGCTATCTCGGCATGGTGCGGCAGTGGCAGCAGATGTTCCACGGCAACCGCTACGCCGAATCCTACGTCGATGCCCTGCCCGATTTCGTCAAGCTGGCCGAGGCCTACGGCCATGTCGGCATCCGCGTCACCCGGCCCGCCGATGTCGAGCCGGCGCTGAAGGAAGCCTTCGTCAAGCACAAGAACGAACTGGTGTTCCTCGATTTCCTGACCGACAAGACCGCCAACGTCTTCCCGATGGTCGCGGCGGGCAAGGGCCTGTCCGAAATGATCCTGGCGGAGGAACTCTGATCATGCGCCACATCATTTCCATCCTGATCGAGAACGAAGCCGGCGCCCTGTCGCGCGTCTCGGGCCTGTTCTCCGCGCGCGGCTACAACATCGACTCCCTGACGGTTGCCCCGACCGAGGACCCCTCGCTGTCGCGCATGACCGTCGTCAGCATCGGTTCCGACGACATCATCGAGCAGATCACCAAGCAGCTCAACAAGCTGATCGACATCGTCAAGGTGGTCGACCTGTCCGAGGCGGCCCATGTCGAGCGCGAGCTGATGCTCGTCAAGGTGCGCGCCACCGGCAAGGACCGCGAGGAGATGAAGCGCGTCGCCGACATCTTCCGCGGCCGCATCATCGACGTCACCGAGTCGTCCTACGTCATCGAACTGACCGGCAACACCTCGAAGCTCGATTCCTTCCTCAAGGCCATCGATGCTTCCCTGATCCTCGAAACCGTGCGCACCGGCGTTTGCGGCATCGGCCGCGGCGACCGCATTCTCAAAGTCTGAACTATCAACAAAGGAAAGTCATGAAAGTTTATTACGACAAGGACGCCGATCTCTCCCTCATCAAGGGCAAGAAAGTCACCATCGTCGGCTACGGCTCGCAGGGCCATGCCCACGCCCAGAACCTCAAGGATTCCGGCGTCAAGGTCACCGTCGGCCTGCGCAAGGGCGGCGCCTCATGGGACAAGGCCGAGAAGGCCGGCCTCAGGGTCGAGGAGATCGCCAAGGCGGTCAAGGGCGCCGACGTCGTCATGATGCTGCTGCCCGACGAGACCATCCCGTCCGTCTATTACGCCGATGTCGAGCCGAACATGAAGAAAGGCGCCGCGCTGGCCTTCGCCCACGGCTTCAACATCCACTACAACCAGGTCGTGCCGCGCGCCGACGTGGACGTCATCATGATCGCGCCCAAGGGCCCCGGCCACACCGTGCGCTCCGAATATCTGCGCGGCGGCGGCGTGCCCTCCCTGATCGCCGTCTATCAGGACAAGTCGGGCAAGGCGCGTGACGTTGCGCTGTCCTATGCCGCTGCCAACGGCGGCGCCAAGGGCGGCGTGATCGAGACCAACTTCCGCGAGGAAACCGAGACCGACCTGTTCGGCGAACAGGCCGTGCTGTGCGGCGGCCTCGTCGAACTCATCAAGGCCGGCTTCGAGACGCTGACCGAGGCCGGCTACGCGCCCGAGATGGCCTACTTCGAGTGCCTGCACGAGGTGAAGCTGATCGTCGATCTGATCTTCGAGGGCGGCATCGCCAATATGAACTACTCGATCTCGAACAACGCCGAGTACGGCGAATACGTGACCGGCCCCGAGGTCATCAACGACCAGTCGCGCGCCGCCATGCGGAACGCCCTCAAGCGCATCCAGAACGGCGACTACGCGAAGATGTTCATCCTTGAAGGCCGCACCAACTACCCGGCCATGACCGCGCGCCGCCGCCTGACCGCCGCCCACCCGATCGAGCAGGTCGGCCAGGAGCTGCGCGACATGATGCCCTGGATCAAGGCCAAGGCCCTGGTCGACAAGTCGAAGAATTGACCCGGTGAACTACCCGCACCCTATCGTCGCCCGGGAAGGCTGGCCCTTCCTGGGTGGCGCCATTGTCCTGGCCCTGCTGGCGACCTTCGGCGGCGGTCCGCTCTGGTCGATACCTTTCTGGCTGGTCGTCTTGTTCATCTTGCAGTTCTTCCGCGATCCGGCGCGCGCCGTGGCGGGAGGCGCGAAGAGCATCCTGTCGCCCGCCGACGGCCGCATCGTCGTCATCGAGCCTGCCCGCGACCCCTGGCTCGACCGGGAAACCCTCAAGATCAGCGTGTTCATGAACGTGTTCAACGTGCACTCGAACCGCAGCCCGGTCGATGGCGATGTCATGAGGCGCTGGTATCGCCCCGGCAAGTTCGTCAACGCCAGTCTCGACAAGGCCTCGACCGAAAACGAGCGCAACGCCCTGCACATCCGCACCGCCGACGGCCAGGATGTCACCTGCGTGCAGGTGGCGGGCCTGATCGCGCGGCGCATCCTCTGCTACGTCGGGACGGGGGCCCGACTCCAACGCGGCCAGCGCTACGGCTTCATCCGCTTCGGTTCGCGCGTCGACCTCTATCTGCCCAAGGAGGTGGCCGTCAAGGTCGGTGTTGGCCAGAAGGTGCATGCCACCTCGACGATTCTCGCTGAACTCCCGTAAGCAGAGCGGGCGGCTACAATCCGCCGCATCGCCATCGTAGCCCGCACTGACATGCCCGAATACCGCCCCCGCAAGACCCTGTTCAACCCCGAGCTGCGTCGGCGCGGCATCTACATCCTGCCCAACCTGTTCACCACGGCGGCGCTGTTCTCGGGTTTCTTCGCCATCGTCCAGGCCATGAACGACAAATTCGAGGCGGCGGCCGTGGCAATCTTCATCGCCATGCTGTTCGATGGCCTGGACGGCCGCGTGGCGCGCCTGACGCGCACCCAGAGCGCCTTTGGGGCGGAGTACGATTCGCTCTCCGACATGGTGTCTTTCGGCGCCGCCCCGGCGCTGGTGATTTACGAATGGGCGCTCAAGGATCTCGGCAAGCTGGGCTGGATCGCGGCGTTTATCTTCTGCGTCGGGGCCGCCTTGCGGCTCGCGCGGTTCAACACCAACATCGGGGTGGTCGACAAGCGCTACTTTCAGGGCTTGCCCAGTCCGGCTGCGGCTGCCCTGGTGGCCGGCCTGGTCTGGGTGCTGATCGATTTCGAATGGAACGGCAGCGAGGCGCGCTGGTATGCGTTTGTCCTGACACTGTTCGCCGGCGTCTCGATGGTCACCAGCCTGCGCTATTACTCCGGCAAGGACATCAACCTGAGAAAGAGCGTCCCCTTCATCATCGTGGTGGCGATCGCGCTCGGCTTTGCGCTGGTGTCGACCCATCCTCCCGGGGTGCTGTTCACCCTGTTCCTGGCGTATGCGCTGTCCGGTTACGTCATAGCCGCTGTCGATCGGTTCGATAGGCGCAAAAAACTTGCGCGGCCGGAATAGTTTGTTATAGTCGGCGCCATGGACGCGACCCCACTTCCCGTCATTGCCGCAGTTGCCGCCTTGCTTGCCCTCGCGGCGCCTGCCGCAGCCCGCGCGCTGCGCTCGAAATTGCGGCCGCTGCTGCGCCGCGCGCGCTAAAAACCCCCGCCCCACAATTCGACTACCGATTGCCGCCGCCCGCCAGCGGCGGGTTGCGATCTTCTGCAGGCGTTTCCATCGGAGAAAGAAAAATGAGCAAGCCCCGGTTGTTGATTTTCGATACCACCTTGCGCGACGGCGAGCAGAGCCCCGGCGCCGCCATGACGCGCGAGGAAAAGATGCGCATCGCTCGCCAGCTCGAGCGGTTGCGGGTCGATGTCATCGAGGCCGGTTTTGCCGCGGCGAGTACGGGCGATTTCGAGTCGATCCGCGCCATCGCCGAGACCATCAAGGAGTCTACGGTCTGCTCCCTGGCGCGCGCCAACGAGAAGGACGTGCGCCGTGCCGGCGAAGCGATCCAGCCCGCCGCCCGGGGTCGCATCCATACCTTCATCGCCACCTCGCCGATCCACATGGAAAAGAAACTGCGCATGCAGCCGGACGAGGTTGTCGCGGCGGCGGTTCAGGCGGTCCAGTGGGCGCTCGAATACACGGACGACGTCGAATTCTCCGCCGAGGACGCGGTGCGCTCCGAGTTCGACTTCCTGTGCCGCGTCTTCGACGCGGTGATCCGCGCCGGCGCCAAGACGATCAACGTGCCCGACACCGTCGGCTACAGCATCCCGGTGCAGTGGGGCGAACGCATGCGCGCCCTCATCGAGCACGTGCCGAATTCAGACCGGGTGGTCTGGTCCACCCACTGCCACAATGATCTCGGCATGGCTGCGGCCAACTCGCTGGCGGCCGTGCTCAACGGCGCGCGGCAGGTGGAATGCACGATCAACGGACTCGGCGAGCGCGCCGGTAACGCCTCGCTCGAGGAAATCGTCATGGCGGTAAGGACGCGCCAGGACCTCTTCCCGGTTGAAACCCGCATCGATGCCGCCCAGATCGTGCCGACTTCCCGGTTGGTGTCGCAAATTACCGGTTACGTCGTGCAGCCGAACAAGGCGATCGTCGGCGCCAACGCCTTCGCCCATGAATCCGGCATCCACCAGGATGGCGTGCTCAAGCACCGCGAAACCTATGAGATCATGCGCGCCGAGGATGTCGGCTGGCATGCCAACAAGCTGTCCCTCGGCAAGCTCTCGGGCCGCAACGCCTTCCGCACCAAGCTGGCCGAGCTGGGCATCGCGCTCGCCAGCGAGGAAGCGCTGAACGCCGCTTTTGCCAAGTTCAAGGAACTCGCCGACAAGAAACGCGAGATTTTCGACGAAGATCTGCAGGCCCTGGTCTCCGACGAGGGGGTGACGCCGGAGATCGAACACTACAAACTGGTTGCGTCGCTCTTTCACTCGGAAACCGGCGAGGCGCCCGTCGCCGAACTGACCCTGTCGGTCGGCGGCGCCGAGCGCCATGCGCGAGCCACGGGCAGCGGTCCGGTCGACGCGGCTTTCCTGGCGATCGAGAGCATCGCCGGCAGCGGTTCCGACCTGCTGCTTTACTCCGTCAATGCGATCACCACCGGAACCGACGCCCAGGGCGAGGTGACGGTGCGGCTGTCGAAGAGCGGGCGCATCGTCAATGGCCAGGGGGCGGATACCGACATCATCGTCGCTTCGGCGAAGGCCTACCTGAATGCGCTCAACAAACTGTACGCAGGACCGGAGCGGGTCAATCCGCAGCTTTGAACCGGCCGGGCGCGGTGATGCGCGCGTAGGCCAGGGCCGCGACGAAAAACGCGGTGGCGAGCGCCACTTCGACCATGGCCAGCCATTGCATCGCGCCGTGGTCGGTGGTGGCGCGCACCAGACCCTCGAGCAGATAGAACTGGATCAGCAGGCTCGACCACTGGTAGGTGTAACGCCGGCCGCGCAGGATGCCGAACAGGGGCAGAAGCAAAGGCAGTGCCTTGAGCGCCAGCCACGAGCCGCCGGGCCGCAGCGGCGCGAGCCAAAGCTCCCAGGCGAGGCAAAGGGCGATCAGCGCGATCAGGCTGGCGCTGGCTGCGAGGCGAAGGATGCGCATGCGCCGCAAGTCGGCGCCGGCAGGACGGCAGGTCATGTCGAGGTCGGCGCGGGGGAAAGGTCGGGTCGCGCAGGTTCCGGCAGGCCGGAAAGCTTGACCCGGAGCGGCCGCCGAAATAAACTGAGGAACGTTGTCAACTATTAGTGAGAGTCAAGGATATGAACAAGGAAAGGATTCACCAGCTGGTCACCGCAGCCCCCGTCGTGCTCTTCATGAAGGGCACCAAGCAGTTCCCGCGCTGTGGCTTTTCCGGCCGGGCCGCACAGCTTCTCAAGCTCTGCAACGTCGAGTTTACCGACGTCAACGTGCTGAGCGACGAGGAAACCGTGCCAGCGCTGCGCGAGTATGCCGACTGGCCGACCATCCCGGTCCTGTATATCCGCGGCGAGTTCATCGGCGGTTGCGACATCATGACCGAGATGTACCAGGCCGGCGAGTTGCAGCAGAAACTCGGCGACCTGATGAAATCGCCCGCCTGAACACCGGTCATCCCCGCAGTTCGGCGGCAACCGGCTCGGCCGCGCCGCGAACGATTGGACCGGGGCGTTGCGCCGGCTTCATCAGGTGTGGGAAAGCAGGACATTGGTGCGCGCCAGGCGCTCCGCCAGCACGCGCAGGAAGCCCTGATAGAAATGCATGCGGCAGGCATCGGAGGATCGGTTCAGCGACTGGGCGCCGATCATGACGAAACGCACGTCCGTCAGGGCGACGACGTCGGCGCCGCGCCGCGGGTGGCGCCGGTCGATCACGGCCATCTCGCCGATCACCTCGCCGGGACCCAGTTCGTCCAGAATGCGATCCTCCTTGCAAACTTGCGCGCAGCCCTCGACCAGAAAGATCAGGTGGTTACCGGGGTCGCCGTCGCGCATCAGGTGGGTGCCGGCGATCGCCGCTTCCCAGCGGGCGAAGCGCACGATCTCCCAGATCTCGACGTCCGAGAACTCGTCGAAGAAGCGCATGCCGCGCAGGGTCTCGAATTTCTCGCTGTCCTGGATGACTGGCTGGTGCGGCGCCAGTCCCTGATTGCGGAAAGCCTGGGCGAGGTCGTGGGCGAATTCCTGCCAGGTCGCGTAACGCTGCTCGGTCTCCTTGCGCATGGCGCGGTAGACGATGGCGTCCAGCGCCGGCGGCAGATCGTCGCGCAGGGCCGACGGCAGCGGCGGTTCGATGTTGCAGATCTGGTAGATCATGCTGTAGTTGCTGCTGGCCTGAAAGGGCAGGCGACCGGTCAGCAGCTGAAACATCACCACGCCGAGGGAATAGATGTCGGTCTGGTGATCGAGCGCCTCCTCGCGCAATTGCTGCGGCGACATGTAGGCGGGCGAGCCGACCCCGGTCACCTGGGTGCGGGCTTGCTCGGCGCCGGACTGGATGCAGGCGCCGAAGTCGGAGATCTTGATCTCGCCATCCGCATAGCCTCTCGGCCCGTCGGTATGCGCGAACAGAATGTTCGCCGGCTTGATGTCCCGGTGCGTGATGCCGAGACGGTTGGCGTACTCCAGCGCATGCGTGCATTTGAAAATGATCTCGACCACGCGCTCGATGGGGAGCAGGGCAGCGGGGGTGCAGAACGGTTCGAGCGTGCCTCCCTGGATATATTCCATGACGATATAGCTCTCGTCCGCGCCGATGACCGCATCGAAAATCTGCACGATGTGGGGGTGGATCAGCTTGCCGGCGAGCGCGGCCTCGTTCATCAACAGATGGCGAAACTGCTTGCCGCGTTCGCGGTCCTGCAGCACTTCGGGAAGGATGCGCTTGACTGCGACCTCGCGCTCGGTGAAGGGGTCGAAACACAAATACACCGCGGCCGTTGCGCCTTGGCCGAGCTGGCGGAATATCTCATACTTGCCGCCGATGGTCTTCATGGCGGTCAGGGCATCGAACGCAGGCGCGCGATGGCGGCTCTCACTTGTTGCGGCGCCGTGCCGCCGATATGGTTGCGCGCCGCGAGGGAACCCTCGACCGTCAGCACGGCATAGACGTCGGCGCCGATCAGTGCGGAGAAGCTTTGCAGTTCCTCGAGCGGCAGGTTGGCCAGATCGCGGCCCTTCTGCTCGGCGGCGCGCACGGCGCGCGCCACGGCCTCGTGGGCGTCGCGGAACGGCAGGCCCTTTTTCACCAGATAGTCGGCGAGGTCGGTCGCCGTGGCGTAGCCCTGCTTGAGCGCGGCCGCCATCGCCTCCGGCTTGACGCGGATGCCGGGCGCCATTTCGGCAAAGATGCGCAGGGTGTCGATCAGCGTGTCGGCGGTGTCGAACAGAGGTTCCTTGTCCTCCTGATTGTCCTTGTTGTAGGCCAGCGGCTGGCCCTTCATCAGGGTCAAGAGGCCCATCAGGTGGCCGAAGACGCGCCCGCTCTTGCCGCGCGCCAGCTCCGGCACGTCGGGATTCTTCTTCTGCGGCATGATCGAGGAGCCGGTGCAGAAGCGGTCGGCGAGATCGATGAAGCCGACGCGCGGATTCATCCATAGGATCAGCTCTTCGGAGAAACGGGAGATATGCACCATCGTCAGCGCCGCGGCGGCGCAAAACTCGATGGCGAAGTCGCGGTCCGAGACGGCGTCGATCGAGTTCGTGCAAACGCCCTCGAAGCCAAGCTCGCGCGCGACGAATTCACGGTCGATGGGGAAGGTGGTGCCGGCCAGCGCGGCGGCGCCGAGCGGCAGGCGATTGACGCGTTTGCGGCAATCGGCGCAGCGCGCACGGTCGCGGCGCAGCATCTCGACATAGGCGAGCAGGTGGTGGCCGAAAGTCACCGGCTGGGCCACCTGCAGATGGGTGAAGCCGGGCAGCGGGGTTTCCGCATGGGCTTCCGCCAGATCGAGCAGGGCGCGGATCAAGGCGTCGAACAGGCCGTCGAGCGTATCGATCGCGTCGCGCAGCCAGAGACGAATGTCGGTGGCCACCTGGTCGTTGCGCGAGCGGCCGGTGTGCAGCCGCTTGCCCGCGTCGCCGACCAGCGCGGTGAGTCGCTTCTCGATATTGAGATGCACGTCCTCGTCGTCGAGGTTCCAGGCGAAGGCGCCGGCCGCGATCTCGGCCGCGATCTGCGCCATGCCGCGCTCGATGGCGGCGAGGTCCTCTGCCGAAATGATCCCCTGGCGCGCGAGCATTTTCGCGTGGGCGAGCGAGCCGCGGATGTCCTGGCGCCACATGCGCTGGTCGAAGGACACCGAGGCGGTGTAGCGCTTGACGAGATCGGAAACGGGTTCGGCAAAGCGCCCCGACCAGGCATTGTCAGTCATGGGTGGGTCTCGATAGGCGGGTTGCCGCGGCTTGCGGCGGTGGTGCTACGCGCAGGCACGCGAGTATAGGTCAATCAAAACGGCTTCCCCGGCGCTAGACGACGCTGACGACGAGCGCGGCGTCGAGCCGCTCCCAGCAAAACGGAATGACGTAGGCCTTGACGCCCTTGGGCAGAGAGATGGTCTGCCCCAGCCCCTTGATCACCACCGGGACGGAGATCAGGAATTCATGGCCGAACTGCCTGCGTGCGTTGCCGGAAATCGTGTTGCCGATCTCGCCCGCCAGGTCGGCGAGATTGCGCACGGACAGGTCGGTTTCGCCGGCGTGCTTCAGGATCCGGCGCAGCATTTCGGCGGGCGCGGTGAAATAAACGCAGCCTTGCCGGACGCCGGAAATGCCGATGACGCCGGTGTAGTCGAAAATCGGCAGGGCGGTCGGGTCGGCCAAGTAGGGCGTGTAGACGTCCGCCGCAACGGCGGTCTGCTGCTCGAAGTAGTTTTTGACGATGGCGACGAAAACGCGCAGTTCCACTTCAGTCATATTCTTCCTCGTCCAAGAGTTCTCCGGTGGCCGCGGTGAGGTCGTCATCCGTGAACGGTTTGCACAGAAAGCCCTGTGCGCCCTCCTTGAGCGCCTGGATGGCGGTCGCCTTGTCGGCGAGCGCCGAGACGACGAGGATGCGTACCGCCGGATCGAGGGCATGGATCGCGCGGATGCACCCGATGCCATCCATTTCGGGCATGGTCAGATCCATGGTGACGATCTGGGGGCGGGTTTCCACGAAAATCTCGATGGCCATTTTTCCGTTGGATGCCATCCCGACGATTTCGAGACCGTAGGTATCCATTGCCCGGGCGATCTTGTTGCGAATGATGTTCGAGTCATCGACGATCATGAGCCTCTTGCTCATCGCGCGGAGCCCATCGCCGGCGCGCCGAGGCCGACGCGGAAACGGCAGTACTCGTTCGCCGTGGTGCCCAGGCGGATGCTGCCGCCCAGGCGCGCGACGACCTCGCGCACGGCATCGAGGCCGACGCCGCGGCCGGCGTCGCCGTCCGCCGTGGCGCGCGTGCTCACGCTCGGTTCGAAGATCAGGCCGATGATGCGGCGGGGATCCCAGGTGGCGGCCTCCTCTGCGCTGAGCCGACCCTTCTCGAGCGCGACCTGGCGGACGTGCTCCACCGAGATGCCGCGCCCATCGTCGCGGAAACTGAGATCGACGCCGCCATCCTCGCGTTGCGCGAGATGGATGGTCAGCCGCCCGGTGGCCGGCTTGCCCAGGCGCTTGCGGTCCTCGGCCGGTTCGATGCCATGGACGACGGCGTTGCGGATGAACTGATTGACGATGGTGTTGACCGCGTCCTGCAACGCGTCCGGCAGGACGGCGAGGTCAGGCCCGCAGTAGTTGAGTTCGACGGTATTGCCGTGGCGGACTGCGATTTCTTGCGCGAAGTCGTTCCAGCGTTGCACGAACGGCTGCTGTGCCGTTGCCGGATCGTGGCCAACGCGATGCGGCTCGAGCGAAACGGAAACGCGCGCCTGCCCGATTTGCGCGAACACGCTCTCGATGGCATCGAGTTGCTCGTAAATGCTCTTGACCTGAACGGTGACCGGCAGAAAGTCCTCCCCGGTCAGACTGTGGTTCTCGTGCATGCCGGTGAGCGTCCCTTCGAGGCGCTCGAAGGCGGCCGCCATGTTCTTCAGTCCCAGGGCGGCGGCATCGCCCTTCATGCGGTGCGACTGGCGGAACAGCGCATGCACCTTGCTGCCGCGCTCCGTCGCCCCCGTCTCCTGTGCCTGCAACAGGCCGTTGATGGTCTGCACCCCCTCCCGCGCAGTGCGCAGGAATTGCTGCAGGGCCGCGGGTTCGATCTGCAGAATATCGACCAGCATGCCGACCTGGTCGCGCGCCCGCGCCTCGGTTTCCTTCAGCGAGCGTTCGAGCAGAATGCGTTGCGTGATGTCGTTCGCCGTCACCAGCAGATGCGTGATCCGGCCGGCTTCCTTGACGCGGTTGAAGCCGAACTCCAGATAGCGGGTCTCCGGTCTGCCGGTGCCCTGGCCGACGAAGACCTGCACGCAATTCAGCGGATTGAGGTCGGCGACCAGCTTTTCCTTGACGTCGTGCTTGAACAGGAGTTCGATATATTCGCGCGTGGTCGCCAGGGTCTTCTCGCTGACCATCGGCTGGAGCAGACTGAAAAAGTCCTTGCCGGAGAATTCCGTGGTGCCGAGGATCCTTTCCAGGGCCCGCGAGTACTGCGTGCCGGTCCTGTTTTGCTGATCGAGCAGGAACAGGCCTTCCTGGGTCGTGCGCAGGATGTCGGCCGTTTCCTTCCGGGCGCGCTCCAGTTCCTGGTCGCTGCGGCGCAAATAGACGGCCAGGTAAAAAAGGATCGCAAAGAAATTGACCGCGGCGAGGGAAAGCGCGCCAATCTTGGCCATCCCGAGCGTGGCCGCCCGCTCGGAGGCGACATCGTCCATCAGCGTGGCCACCTCGACCATTTCCTTGCGCAGGGGCGGCACGGCGGTCAGGATGACGCGGGCGGGTTCAGCGGCCTCGGCCGGCCCCGGCGCGGCCTTGAGCGCGGCAATTGCCGCCGCGACGGGAGACCAGGCGGTTTGCGCGGTGCGCAGGATTTCCTGGGCGCGAGGAATGGCGAGCGCCTCGACATGGACCTCGATGTCCCGTTTACCGACGGTTGTGCCACCCGTGGAGAAGACCTCCAGGGTGCGGCCGAAATGGGTTGCCGAGCGGTCGAGCTGGCGGATGCGATCTTCGCGCTGCTTGTCGGTCAACGCGCCGCCGTGCAGCAGCAGCGTCGAGTCTTGGATGACCTGCAGATGCACCGCGAACTGCCGCGAGGCGAGCCGCTCGTAGACCGCATCGGCACGGAGTTGCGCGGAAATGTTCCGATCCAGAGCGAACAAGCCGACCTGCAAGAGCAAAAACAGCCCGATGGCCAAAGCCAGCGCACGATACCTGCCAAATCCGAAACGAGTCACGGCCGAGCACCTCCCGCGTTATGGAAGCGTTGATCTGAGATAATGCGACATCAATGCTGGAAACTGGATGAGGACTCGTGAGTATACCCCTACGCCCGGCCGTTTTCATCATTCCGGACTTTCGCAATCAAGGCGTCTGGTTGCGCGCCTTGCTGGCCGCGAACCTCCTGATGCTCGTCGTTGCGCTGATTGGCCACCGGTCGATCGACCGGCTGCCGGGTGAGATCGTCGAGCTCGCCGCCCGGGTCGAGCCGGCGCTGGTCCTGACCCTGATGCTGCTTTACGGACTCGCGCCCTGGCTGAAAAGCCAGCCCGCCTGGCGCTCCGCCCTGCTGGTCGTGGTGCTGGCGATGCTGGCGATGCTCGGGATGGAAGCGTTGCTGGCGCGACTGCTGGGCGGCGAGACGGGCTGGCGCGCCCCGCTGGCGGCAGGGGCGAGTGCCGCGCTGCTGCTCGGCTGGTTCGATCTGCGCGCGCGTGCGCTGGCCCCGGCGCTGGCCGAGGCGCGGCTGGCCGCGCTGACGGCGCGCATCCGGCCGCATTTTTTTTTCAACAGCCTGAACGCCGTGCTCGGGGTGATGCGCGACGACCCGCGTCGCGCGGAACTCGCCCTGGAGGAACTTAGCGAACTGTTCCGCGCGCTGATGCGCGACAATCGCAAGTTCGTGCCGCTGTCCGAGGAACTCGCCCTGGCGCGCAAGTATCTCGACATCGAGAAGCTGCGTCTGGGCGAACGCCTGCAGGTGCGCTGGGAGGTCGCCGACTGTCCCGCGGACCTGATCGTCTTGCCCCTGTTGCTGCAGCCGCTGCTGGAGAATGCCGTTTATCACGGCATCGAACCGGGCCGGGAAAAGGGCGAGATTCGCGTCCATATCGCGGCGGAGCGCGACGGCGTGCATATCGAGATCGACAATCCGGTTTCGCCGGCGCAGGAGCCCCATCGCAGCGGCAATCGCATGGCGCTGGCCAACCTGCGCGAGCGCCTGATGCTCTTTTACGACCTCGAGGCGCGTCTGGAATACGGCGAGCGCGCCGGGCGCTATCGCGTCTGCATCGACCTGCCGAAGCGGAGCGCGCGATGAGCGTGCCGCGCCTCCTGATCGTCGACGACGAGGCGCCGGCGCGCGCGCGCTTGCGCCACATGCTCGCCGACAGTGCCGCAGCGTTTCCGCACCGGATCGTCGGCGAGGCGGCCGACGGCATCGCGGCGCTCGAGATGCTGGCGGCGCAGCCGGCCGATATCGCATTGATCGACATCCGCATGCCGCGCATGGACGGCATCGAGCTGGTGCAGCAGCTTGCCGGCCAGCCGCAAGCTCCGGCGGTCGTCTTCGTCACGGCCTACGACGAATTCGCCCTCAAGGCCTTCGAACTTGCTGCGGCCGACTACCTGCTCAAGCCGGTGCGCGCCGCCCGCCTGCTCGATGCGCTGATGAAGGCGCGGCGCCTGACGCCCGGCGCGGCGCCGCTCAAGGCGCTTGCGCCGGCGCCGCGCACGCGGCTGCGCGTGTGCGAGCGCGGCCGGGTGATCCTGCTGCCGGTCGAGGAAATCCTTTACCTGCGCGCCGGGCAGAAATACGTTACCGCCCGCACGGCGCAACGCGAATACCTGATCGAGGAGTCCCTCACCCATCTGGAAACGGAGTTCGCCGCCCGCTTCGTGCGCATCCATCGCAACTGCCTGGTGGCGCCGGATGCAGTGGCCGGCGTGGTGCGCGCAGCGGACAGGGAGAGCGCGGGCGGGGAACTTCACTGGGCGCTCTGCCTCAAGGCCGTGCCGGAGCGCCTGGCGGTGAGCCGGCGCCTATGGCCCCAGGCCAAGGCACAACTGGGCCTGTAGCAATGTCGGCGCCGGCGGGACGGCGGAATGAGGCCACCCCGCAATCGCCGCTGCGCGGCGATCTCCCCTCAAGGGGCAGAAACACTCGGGGCGGCCCTTCGTGTTTCATAAGCCAAAAAGCGCATGGCGATGGCGTCGGGGCGTCATCGCGCAGTCACTGGGAGCCGCTAGAGTGGTCGCTCGGGAAGGCGGCCGGCTTTCCCGCTTCCAACTCAAGGAGAATGAAATCATGCGTATCCATTCCGTGCTCGCCGGTGCGTTGCTCGCCGCCGGTCTGCTGACGGTCGGCGCGGCTCAGGCGCGCGGCGGCGATGTCGGCAACGTGATCTTTCTGCATCCCGACGGTACCGGGCTCAACCACTGGACCGCTGCGCGCATCTACTGGAAAGGCCCCGACGGGTCGCTCAACTGGGATCGTCTGCCCCAGATGGCGGCTTACCGCGGCCACATGCTCGAAACGCTCACCGGCACCTCGAACGGCGGTGCGACGGTGCATGCCTTCGGTTACAAGGTCGAAGGGCTGGGCTCTTTCGGCAAAGACGGCAACGGCAACGCCATTCCGCCGACCGACCGTTTCATCAACGCCTTGTCCGGCTATCCGGGCAGCATTTTGCGCGAGGCGGCCAACCAGGGATATCCCACCGGATTGGTCAATGACGGCAATGTCGGAGAACCGGGTACGGGTGCGTTTGCCGCGGAAGTGGGCAATCGCGACAACTGGAACGCGATCGCGCTGCAGATCATTGCCGGTCGCGACGGCGCGCTGCCGGCGAAGAATTCGACCGACAAGGCGCCGGTCGTCATTCTCGGCGGCGGCGAACGCAACTTCCTGCCGACGGGCACGCCGGCCTGTGCGCCGCAAAGCGCCGGCGCGGCGCTTCAGCAGGGCGTCGCTACCTACCCGCTCGACTGCATGGTGCATACGCTCGACTGGAGCAAGCCCGGCGGTACTGCCGGCCCGCTCGGCATCGGTCGCGTGGCCACGCCAGACCGCACCGACGGCCGCAACCTGCTGGCCGAAGCCGCCGACGCCGGCTATCTCGTGATCCGCACGCGCGCCGAATTCGAGACGGCGGTCAAGCGCCTCGAGAGCGATCGTCGCTGGCAACCCAAGATCCTCGGTTTGTTCGCCGCGCACCACACGTTTAACGACCGCAACGAGGAAGAGCTGAGCGCCAGCGGCTTCCGTGACGCGAGCATCGAGGTCAATGACAAAAGCTCGAATCTGGTGTTGTTCGGCAATCCCGCCGGCGCCGATCCTGGTTTTAATCCGCCGCGCGGCGACGAAATGATGTCGCTGGCCATGATCGTTCTTGCGCGCGCCGGCGAGGCCGTCCGCAAGCCTTACTTCCTGGTGGCCGAACCCGAGAGCAACGACAATTTCGGCAACAACAACAATGCGATCGGTATGCTGCTGGCCATGAAGGTGGCCGACGACATGCTCGGGGTGGCTCTGGGGGCGCAGAACGATCGGCGCGCCGGCCGCCACGGTTCGCGTTTCCCCATCACCGTCTTGACGGCTGCCGACAGCGACGCCAGCGGCATGCAACTGGTCGCGCGACCGGCTGGCAACGCAGGTACCGTGAACCTCAATCCCGCCGCCGGGCAGTCGGCTGCGAACAATCCGGTTGACGGTTTGTATGGGCGCGGCACCCAGTTGTTCGCGGCCGCGCCGGATCAGTTCGGCAACGTGCATCACTTCGGCATTGCCTGGGCCGGCACGCCGGATTTCGCCGGCGGCATCCTGGCGCGCGCCAGCGAGGAACGTTTCAAGAATCGCGACCACCGCGGCAAGGTGACGCTGGCCGACTTCAGCGAGCGTTTCGACAACACCGACGTGTACCGCTACATGTACGACAAGCTGTTCGGCATCCTGCTGCCGGCGCCGACCGGCGGGGCGCCGAGCCGCTGATGGCAGGATAACGCCGCTTGTTCCGCGTCCCTCGGCCGCACCGGCGCGACCGAGGGACGCTTACTCCGCCTTGACGCAATCGACGTAGTAGCCGTCGCCGTTTTCCTTGACCAGACCGTGGATGTCGGTCTCGAAGCTGGGAAACCGGGCGTTGAACTCGCGCGCGAACTGGAGGTAGCGCACGATGGTGGCGTTGAAGCGCTCGCCGGGAATCAGCAGCGGAATGCCGGGCGGATAGGGCGTGAGGAGCACGGCCGTGACCCGGCCTTCGAGCGCATCGAGCGGTACGCGTTCGATCTCGCGGTGGGCCATCCGGGCGAATGCGTCGGCCGGACGCATGGCCGGCTCCATGTCGGACAGATACATTTCGGTGGTGAGGCGCGCCACGTCGCTGGCCTTATAGACCGCGTGAATCTCCCGGCACAGGTCGCGCAGGCCGGTGCGCTCGTAGCGCGGGTGCTTGGCGACGAACTCGGGCAGCGCCTTCCAGAGCGGCTGGTTCTTGTCGTAGTCATCCTTGAACTGCTGCAAGGCGGTGACCAGGGTATTCCAGCGGCCCTTGGTGATGCCGATGGTGAACATGATGAAGAAGCTGTAGAGACCGCACTTCTCGACGATGACGCCGTGCTCGGCGAGATATTTCGTCACGATGGCGGCGGGGATGCCGATGCCGTCGGAAAATTCGCCATCGACGTCGAGGCCCGGGGTGATGATGGTGGCCTTGATCGGATCGAGCAGGTTGAAACCGCGGGCCAGCTTGCCGAAGCCGTGCCAGCGCGCGCCGGGCTTGAGCATCCAGGCGTCGCGCTCCTCGATGCCTTCTTCCGAGAGGTCGTCCGGGCCCCAGACCTTGAACCACCAGTCCGTGCCCCATTCCTCGTCGACCTTGCGCATGGCGCGGCGAAATTCCAGCGCCTCCATGATCGATTCCTCGACGAGCGCCGTGCCGCCGGGTTCTTCCATCATCGCCGCCGCGACGTCGCACGAGGCGATGATGGAATACTGCGGCGAGGTGGAAGTGTGCATCAGATAGGCCTCGTTGAAGACGTCGCGGTCGAGCTTGTGGCCCTCGGCATCCTGCACCAGGATCTGCGAGGCTTGCGAGAGGCCGGCCAGCAGCTTGTGCGTCGACTGCGTGGCGAACACCATCGATTCCTTGCAGCGCGGCCGGTCGGCGCCGATGGCGTGGTAGTCGCCATAGAACTCGTGGAAGGCGGCGTGCGGCAGCCAGGCCTCGTCGAAGTGCAGGGTATCGATATGGCCATCGAGTTCGGTCTTGATGTCCTCGACGTTGTAGAGAATGCCGTCATAGGTGCTCTGGGTGATGGTGAGCACCCGCGGCTTGCCCTTCACTTGCGAGGCGAAGGGATGGGCGGCGATCTTCTTCTGGATGTTCTTCCAGCGGAATTCCTCTTTCGGAATCGGGCCGATGATGCCGTAGTTGTTGCGCGTCGGCATCAGGAACACCGGGATCGCGCCGGTCATCATGATCGCGTGCAGCACCGACTTGTGGCAGTTGCGGTCGACGATGACGACGTCGCCGGGCGCGACGGTCGAATGCCAGACGATCTTGTTCGAGGTCGAAGTGCCGTTGGTGACGAAGAACAGGTGGTCGGCGTTGAAGATGCGGGCGGCATTGCGTTCGGAGGCGGCCACCGGGCCGGTGTGGTCGAGCAGCTGGCCAAGCTCCTCGACGGCGTTGCAGACGTCGGCGCGCAGCATGTTCTCGCCGAAGAACTGATGGAACATCTGGCCGACCGGCGATTTGAGGAACGCCACGCCGCCTGAATGACCGGGGCAGTGCCAGGAGTAGGAACCGTCGGCGGCGTAATGGGTCAGCGCGCGGAAGAAGGGCGGCGGCAAGCTGTCCAGATAGCTGCGCGCTTCGCGCACGACATGGCGGGCGATGAATTCCGGCGTGTCCTCGTGCATGTGGATGAAGCCGTGCAGCTCGCGCAGGATGTCGTTCGGGATGTGGCGGCTGGTGCGCGTCTCGCCGTGGAGGAAAATCGGGATCTCGGCGTTTTTGTGGCGGATTTCCTCGACGAACGCGCGCAATTCGGCGATGGTGGCTTCCTCCTCGTGGGCGAGCTCCTCGTCATCGACGGAGAGAACGAAGGCCGAGGCGCGGCTCTGCTGCTGGGCAAACGAGGTCAGGTCGCCGTAGCTGGTGACGCCCAGCACGTCGATGCCTTCCTTCTCGATGGCGTCGGCCAGGGCGCGAATGCCCAGGCCCGAAGCGTTTTCCGAACGGAAATCCTCGTCGATGATGATGATGGGAAAGTGAAATCGCATGGTCAGATCTTCGGCAGGGTGACGCCGATCTGGCCCTGATACTTCCCGCCGCGGTCGCGGTAGGAGGTTTCGCAAATCTCGTCGGCTTCGAAAAAGATCACCTGGGCGCAGCCCTCGCCGGCATAGATTTTGGCGGGCAGCGGGGTGGTGTTGGAAAACTCGAGGGTGACGAAACCTTCCCACTCGGGCTCGAAGGGTGTGACATTGACGATGATGCCGCAGCGCGCGTAGGTGCTCTTGCCCAGGCAGACGGTAAGCACGGAACGCGGGATGCGGAAGTATTCGACCGTGCGGGCGAGCGCGAAGGAGTTGGGCGGAATCACGCAATGCCCCTTGCCGGACACCTCGACGAAGGAATTCGGATCGAAATTCTTCGGATCGACGATGGTCGAGTTGATGTTGGTGAACACGCGGAATTCGTCGGCGCAGCGGATGTCGTAGCCGTAGCTGGAGGTGCCGTAGGAGACGATCTTGCGGCCCTCGATCTCGCGCACCAGCGCGGGCGCGAACGGCTCGATCATGCCGTGCTCCTGGGCCATGCGGCGGATCCATTTGTCCGACTTGATGCTCATCGACCTCTCCCAAAAGACAGCGCCCCAAGCAAGAACGCCCCGACATGGCGGGGCGCTGGCGGGGCGCTGCGATTACACCATGAAAATACGGATCAAGTGTTCTGCACCACGATGGTCGGAAATTTCGCGGTGTGGTCCTTGGCCATCTCGGCGATCTTGACGCCGATGCGGCGGGCGATGCTCTTGTAGATTTCCGCCGCCCGGCCGGCGGGTTCGGCCACGACGGAAGGCGATCCGCCATCGACCTGCTCGCGGATGTTGCGGTCCAGCGGCAGGGAACCCAGCAGTTCGGTGTCGTAGTCCCGGCACATCTTCGCGCCGCCGCCGGAACCGAAGATGTGCTCTTCATGGCCGCACTGCGAGCAGATGTGGATGCTCATGTTCTCGACGATGCCGAGGATCGGGATGCCGACCTTCTCGAACATCTTGAGCCCCTTCCTCGCATCGAGCAGGGCGATATCCTGCGGGGTGGTGACGATCACCGCGCCGGTGACCGGCACCTGCTGCGCCAGCGTGAGCTGGACGTCGCCGGTGCCGGGCGGCAGGTCGACAACCAGATAATCAAGACCCCTCCAATTAGTGTCGCCGAGCAGTTGGGTGAGCGCCTGGGTGACCATCGGGCCGCGCCAGACCATCGGCGTCTCGGGATCGATGAGGAAACCGATCGACATCGCCTGCAACCCGTGGGCCTGCATCGGCTCGAGCTTCTTGCCGTCCGCCGATTCGGGCTGGCGGTCGGGAATGCCGAGCATCTGCGGCTGCGATGGGCCGTAGATGTCCGCGTCCAGGATGCCCACGGTCGCGCCTTCGGCGGCCAGGGCGAGCGCGAGATTCACCGCCGTCGTGGATTTGCCCACGCCGCCCTTGCCGGAAGCGACGGCGACGATGTTCTTGACACCCTGGACCAGCTTCACGCCTTTTTGCACCGAGTGGGCGACGATCTTCTGATAAACGTTGGCCGAGACATTGCCTGCGCCGGCGCCCTGCAGCGCTGCGACGACGAGTCTTCTGATCGGCTCGATCTGGCTTCTGGCCGGATAGCCCAGCTCGACGTCGACCGAGACATCCGTCCCGCTGACCTGAATGTTCTTGGCGCTGCGGCTGCTGACAAGATCCTTCCGGGTGTTGGGATCGACGACGGCCCGGAGGGCCTCTTGGGCGGACTGCTCGGTGAAGGGCATGGCTAACCTCTTGGGATCGGGAGCGAAAATTCTAGCAGTCGCTCCATCTTGGGATGAAACGCCGATCTTCAACCCTCGAGGGATCTACAGGTCTCCCAGCGCGGTTTTCGGGGTGGGCTCATCACTTGGTGAGGATCAGCCTGTTCTGGCGGGTCAAACGCAGACGGTAGACATCCGGGCCATGCCGGATCACGACTTCGTTCCCCCCCGAAAAGAGGACGTCCGAATTGAGAGAGGGCGCGGCGGATTGCCGCGACAGCCGGCCTGCTGGCTTTTGGTCTGGGGTCTTCGGCGCATCGGGGGCAGGAGGGGAGCGCATGGCCAACGAGCTTTCATTTGCGAATGAATCCCATCTTACATGAGAATAATTCTTATATGCAAGTTATATTGCCCTGCGGGGCGCTCGGAGGCGTTCGGCGCTACTCCGGAAAAGGCAACAGGCTAGAATCGCCGCCTTGATCCATTGGGTTGCCCGCCATGTCCGCGCGTCAGATCCTCGTCACTTCCGCCCTGCCGTACGCCAATGGCGCGATCCACCTGGGCCATCTCGTCGAATACATCCAGACCGACATCTGGGTACGCTTCCAGAAGATGCGCGGCCACGAATGCTGGTACGTCTGCGCCGACGACACCCACGGCACGCCCATCATGCTGCGCGCCGAGAAGGAAGGCATCACGCCGGAACAGCTGATCGCCCGCGTGCATGGCGAGCACCTGAGCGACTTCAAGGGATTCCTGGTCGCCTTCGACAATTACTACTCCACCCATAGCGACGAGACGCGCGGCTACTCCGAGGACATCTACCGCAAGCTGCAGGCCACCGGGCTGATCGAGGTGCGCGCCGTCGAGCAGTTTTATGACCCGGTCAAGCAGATGTTCCTGCCGGATCGTTTCATCAAGGGCGAGTGCCCGAAATGCGGCGCCAAGGACCAGTACGGCGACAGTTGCGAGGCCTGCGGCGCGGCCTACGCGCCCACGGAACTCAAAAATCCTTATTCGGCCGTCTCGGGCGCCACGCCCGAACTGAAGCATTCCGATCATTATTTTTTCAAGCTGTCCGATCCGCGCTGCCAGCGCTTCCTGCGCGCCTGGACGCGCCGCGGCCACCTCCAGCCCGAGGCGGCCAACAAGCTGGCGGAATGGCTGGGGGGGGAAGGCGAGAGCCGGCTGACCGACTGGGACATCTCGCGCGACGCGCCCTATTTCGGCTTCGAGATTCCCGGCGCGCCGGGGAAATACTTCTACGTCTGGCTCGATGCGCCGATCGGCTACATGGGCTCGTTCAAGAACCTCTGCACGAAGCGGGGCCTGAATTTCGACGACTGGTGGAAGCCCGACTCCAAGGCCGAGCTCTACCACTTCATCGGCAAGGACATCCTCTATTTCCATGCCCTGTTCTGGCCCGCGGAATTGCAGCACGCCGGCTACCGCACGCCGACCAACGTCTTCGCCCACGGCTTCCTCACCGTGGATGGCGCCAAGATGAGCAAATCGCGCGGTACCTTCATCACCGCCGCGAGCTACCTCGAGCAGGGACTCAATCCTGAGTGGCTGCGTTACTACTTCGCCGCCAAGCTCAATGGCACGATGGAGGACATCGACCTCAACCTCGACGACTTCGTCAGCCGCGTCAACAGCGACCTGGTCGGCAAGTACATCAACATCGCCAGCCGCGCCGCCGGTTTCATCGCAAACCGGTTCGCCGGCAAACTGCTCGACGAATCCTGCCACGACCGCTTCATGGCCAGCCTGCCCGAGCTGCTGCTGGCAGCCGAAGAAATCGCCGACGGCTATGAGCAGCGCGATTATGGCCGCGCGATCCGCCGCATCATGGCGTTCGCCGACCTGGTCAACCAGTATGTCGATCACCACCAGCCGTGGAAACTCGCCAAGCAGGGCGGCCAGGAACGGGAACTGCATGCGGTCTGCACGGTGTTGATCAACGCGTTCCGCCTTCTGACGCTCTACCTCAAGCCGGTTTGCCCGCAGCTCGCCCGGCGCGCCGAGGAATTCCTCAACCTTGCTCCGCTCCATTGGCGCGATGCCGCGCATCTCCTGCCGCCGGGACATGCGATCAATCCCTACGAGCACCTGATGTCCCGCATCGAACCGAAACAGATCGAGGCGCTGCTGGCGGCCAACCGCGAGTCCCTCGCGCCGGCGCCCGCGGAACACTCGCCGCAACGCCATGCCCAGCACCAGAGCGGGGAAGGGAAGCGGGCGGTCGAGCAGATCGGCAGCGACGATTTCGCCAAGGTCGACCTGCGCATTGCCCGCATCGCCGCGGCCGCCCATGTCGAGGGCGCCGAGAAGCTCCTCAGGCTGACCCTCGATCTCGGCCCGCTGGGAACGCGGCAGGTGTTTGCCGGCATCAAGGCCGCCTACGATCCGGCCGCGCTGGTCGGTCGTCTCACCGTGATGGTCGCCAATCTGGCGCCGCGCAAGATGAAGTTCGGCGTCAGCGATGGCATGGTGCTGGCCGCCTCCGACCCCGAGGGCAAGACCGGCGGCCTCTACCTCCTTTCTCCCGATTCCGGCGCCACGCCGGGCATGCAAGTCAAGTGACCGAGATCCGCCGTCTGATCATCACCGGCCGGGTGCAGGGCGTGGCCTACCGTGCCAGCATGATGCGGGAGGCGCTGCGCCTCGGCGTCGCCGGCTGGGTGAGGAACCGCAGCGACGGCAGCGTCGAGGCGATGGTGGCGGGCGCCCCGGAACAGGTCGCCGCGATCATGAACTGGGCGCGGCGCGGGCCGCCGGCGGCAGCGGTGGAGCATGTCGCCGTCGAACTGGGCAGCGGGGAATACAGCGGCTTCGAACAGCGCGCTTCCGTCTGAAAGTCGGCGCTGGCACGACGGCGGTCAGCCGTAGAGCACGCGCACGTTGTCCGGCGTGAGCCAGTCGGTCAGATCGGCGATGAGGCGGTCGTCGAGCCGCACGCGCCAGCAGTCGGGCAGCGCGAGTTCGGCTTCGGCATCCGCGTTGCGGTAGCGGAGGCGCACCGGGCAGGCGCCTGCCGTCGCGCGATAGGGCGACAGCAGGGTGCGCAGGCGTTCGGCCGTGGCGCCGTCGCTCCTGCCGGCGAGCGAAACCTCGAGCCGGCGCGCGCAGCGGCCGCGCGCCTCGGCCAGCGTGAGCAGGTTGTTGGCGACAACGCGCAGGCCGCCGCTGAAATCGTCGCGACTGACCTTGCCTTCGACCACCAGCACTTCGTCCGGGCGGATCTTGTTGCGCAGCTCGTCCCACAGCTCGCTATACACCGTGACTTCGACTTGCGCCGTGGCGTCGTCGAGCGTGACGATCGCCATCTTGCCGTGCCGCGACATCTGGCTGCGGATGGCGAGGACCAGGCCGCACAGCAGGGCCGGCTCGCGCTGGGGTTCGAGTTCGGCCAGGCGCCGTCGGACGAACGCCGAGATTTCCGCGGCGCAGGCGTTGAACGGGTGACCCGAGAGATAGAACCCCAGCGCTTGCTTCTCGTTGAGCAGGCGCTCGCGCTCGCTCCAGCGCGGCGCCTCGACGTAGTGCGCCAGGTGGGCATGGGGTTGCGCCGTCGGGTCGGGCGAATCGAACAGCCCGCCTTGGTGCGCGTTGCGTTCGGCCTGTTCGGCGGCCTCGAGCGCGCGGCCCGCCGAGGCGAGCAGCCGGGCGCGATGCGTGTCGATGCCGTCGAAGGCGCCGGCGCGGATCAGCGCCTCGATGACGCGGCGGTTGACGACGCGCCGGTCGATGCGCCGGCAGAAGTCGAACAGGTCGACGAAGGGACCAGCCTCGCGCGCCTTCAGGATCGCCGTGAGCGCCGATTCGCCGGTGCCCTTGATCGCGCCGAGGCCGTAGCGGACGGTGCGGGCGTCGACGGGGGTGAAGCGCACCAGGCCGGCATTGATGTCCGGCGGCAGGAAGACGATGCCGTTGTCCAGGGCATCCTTGAAGAAGAACTGCACCTTGTCGGTGTCGGCCATTTCCGAGGACAGCGTGGCTGCCATGAAGGCGGCCGGATGATGGCATTTGAGCCAGGCAGTCTGATAGGCGACCAGAGAATAGGCGGCGGCGTGCGACTTGTTGAAGCCGTAGCCGGCGAACTTTTCCATCGTGTCGAAGATCTCGTTCGCCTTGGCTGCGCCGATGCCGTTCTGCGCCGCGCCCCGAAGGAAGGCCTCGCGCTGCTGGGCCATCTCTTCGATTTTCTTCTTGCCCATCGCGCGGCGCAACAGGTCGGCGCCGCCCAGCGTGTAGTGGGCGACCAGCTGGGCCGCCTGCATCACCTGCTCCTGATACACCATGATGCCGTAGGTGGGACTGAGCGTCTTCTCGAGGAGCGGATGCGGGTAGACGACGCGCTCGCGCCCGTGCTTGCGGGCGATGAAGCTCGGAATGAAATCCATCGGCCCGGGCCGGTAGAGCGCATTCAGGGCGATCAGGTCTTCCAGGCAGTCGGGGCGCGCCTGCAGCAGCGTGTCCTTCATGCCGCGCGACTCGAACTGGAACACCGCCGTGGTGTTGGCGGTCTTGAAGATCGTGTCATAGGTGGCCTTGTCGTCGAGCGGCAGATTTTCGAGCCGGATCTCGACGCCTTCGACCTGCTGCACGAAGGCGACGGCTTCCGCCAGGATGGTCAGCGTGCGCAGGCCGAGGAAGTCGAACTTCACCAGGCCGGCCTGCTCGACGTCGTCCTTGTCGAACTGGCTCACCGTTGCACCGCCGTCCGCCGAGTAGAGCGGGCAGAAGTCGGTGAGCTTGCCCGGCGCGATCAGCACGCCGCCGGCGTGCATGCCGACGTTGCGCGTCAGCCCTTCGAGTTTTTCGGCGAGCGCCCAGAGCTCGCGCAGTTCCTCTTCCTGCTGCAGGCGCTCGTCGATCTGCGGCTCCTTTTCCCTGGCATCTTTCAGCGTGATTCCCAATTCGTTGGGAATCAGCTTGGCGAACTGGTCGACGAAGTTGAAGCCGAGGTCGAGCACGCGGCCGACGTCGCGGATCACCGCCTTGGCCGCCATCGTGCCGAAGGTGGCGATCTGCGCCACGGCGTGCTGGCCGTAGCGCTGGCGCACGTAGTCGATGACCCGGTCGCGGCCTTCCTGGCAGAAGTCGATGTCGAAGTCGGGCATCGAGACGCGCTCGGGATTGAGGAAGCGCTCGAACAGCAGTTCGTAGCGCAGCGGATCGAGGTCGGTGATGCCGAGGCTCCAGGCGACCAGCGAGCCGGCGCCCGAGCCGCGGCCCGGGCCGACGGGCACGCCGTTGTGCTTGCCCCAGTTGATGAAGTCGGCGACGATCAGGAAGTAGCCGGGGAAGCCCATCTGGATGATGGTTCGGATCTCGAATTCGAGCCGGGTGCCGTACTGCGGGCGCCGACTTTCGCGCTCGGCCGGATCGGGGTAGAGATGTTCGAGGCGTTTCTCCAGGCCGGCACGCGCCTGCTGGTCGAGATAGGCCTCGATCGTCTCGCCGTTGGGCGTCGGGAATTCCGGCAGGAAGCTCTTGCCGAGCGGGACGGACAGGTTGCAGCGCTGGGCGATCGCCACGCTGTTCGACAGCGCCTCGGGCAGGTCGGCGAACAGCGCGGCCATTTCGTCCTGCGTCTTGAAGTATTGCGCCGTGCTGAAGCTCTTCGGGCGGCGCTTGTCGCCCATCACGTAGCCTTCGGCGATGCAGACGCGCGCCTCGTGGGCGCGGAAGTCGTCGGGATCGAGGAACTGCACCGGATGGGTCGCCACCACCGGCAGGTCGAGTTCGGCGCCCAGTCGCAGCGTCGCGGCGATCAGGCGCTCCTGCGCCGGATTCTCCTGCGTGCCGTCCGGGCGCTGGATCTCGAGATAGAAGCCGTCGGGAAACAGCCCGGCCCACTGGCGCGCGCTGGCGGTCGCCTGGTCGACCTTGTCGGCGACCAGCCACTGGCCGACTTCGCCGAAGTGCGCGCCCGACAACGCGATCAGCCCGCTGTTGTCGCCGCAAAAGACGCTGCGCGGGATTTCGGCGCGGCCGTGGCGGCGCGGCCGCAGATAGGCCGCGGTGAGCAGCTCGCACAGCCGCAGGTAACCGGCGCGGTTCTTCGCCAGCAGCAGCAGGCGCGTGGCGACTGCGCGCGAGGGATCGGGGCTTGCACCGTCCGCCGCGGCGATCCAGACATCGCAACCGATGATCGGCTTGAGGCCCGCGCCGCGCGCCGCGCTGTAGAACTTGACCGTGCCGAACAGGTTGGCCAGGTCGGTCAGCGCCAGGGCCGGCATGCCGTCCGCCGTCGCGCGCTTCACCGCATCGTCGAGCCGCGTCAGCCCGTCGGTGATCGAGTATTCGCTGTGGAGGCGGAGGTGGACGAAGCGGGGGGCGGGCATCGCCCCGGATTCTACTGTTTTGCCCAGATCAGCAAGCCTTGCGCATCCAGATCCAGGTCGGTCTCCCAGAGGCGGAAAATTTCGGCCTCGGCCAGCGTGCTGCCATGGCCGCGCGCTTCGGCCAGGAGATAGGCCGCGAGCTTTTCCTTGAGCAGGGGCAGGGGGTCGCCGGGCGCGGCCTCCTGCACGGCTTCTCGGGTCAGGCGCACGCATTCGTCGATGCGGTGCAACAGCTCGGCGGCGAGCGACCGCGGCGGGGCGAGGCGGCCGAAATGGGTCAGATAAACGGCTTCCGGATCGAGCGCGATCATGCGCTCGACCGAGTCGCGCCAGTCCGCCGGATCGAATTGCGAGGGCGTCGGGCAGGGAAAGACGAAATGCCGGCCGTCGGCCGCGTCCATCTCGCGGTAGCCGATGCCGAAAGTGTCGCCGGTAAAAATCCCGTTCGCGGCGCGATCATGGATGAAGACATGGTGCTTGGCGTGTCCGGGGCAGTCGTAGCAGGCGAGCGCGCGCTGGCCGAGCGGCAGCACCATGCCGTCGTGCGTTTCGATGACGCGCTCGGGCGGCACGGGAATCAGCGTGCCGTAGAGGCGCCGCGCATTTTCCTGGCCATAGACTTCCTCGGTCGCGGCCATCAGCTTGGTCGGGTCGACCATGTGGCGCGCGCCGCGCGGGTGGACCACGAACTGCGCCTGCGGGAAGGCCTGCATGTAGGCGCCGGAGCCGCCGGCATGGTCCAGATGGATGTGCGTGGCGATGACGTAGGCGACGTTTGCGGCCGTCAGTCCGAGCTCCGCGAGCGCCCGCTGGGCGCGCGGCAGGCTTGCGTTGCTGCCGTTGTCGATGAAGGCGGCGCGACCGGCGTCCACCACGAGGTGCACTGCGGCGAGCTGGTGACGCACGTAGCCGGCGTCGAAGGCGTAAATGCCGTTGCGGTAGTCGATGAGGGAAAATTCCATGGCGGGCGAGAGTTGGTGGGGGAGAAGTCGGCGCTGGCGGGACGGCGCGGTCTGCCCTACATCGCTTCGATCTCGAGCACCGCGACGCCGATATGCCGCCCCAAGTTTAGATCGAAGCCGGACCATCCGGCATAGCGCTCGAGTTTGGCCCGGAGGGTTTCCTTCATCTCGTAATCCTGCTTGCCCTTGTCGTACTCCGCACGCACGGCTTCGAAGAGGATGGAGAGATAATCCCGGTATGCGCGGACGATCTCCGGACCGGCCGTGCGGCCGTGGCCCGGCACGAAGACGCGGGCGGGTAGCGTCAGGGCGCGGTCGCAGGCGGCGATGTTGCCGCGGAAGCTGCCGTCGCCCATGCCGCCGAGGCGGCCGTTCATCACGTTGTCGCCGAGAAAGAGCACGCCCTCCTCCGCCACGTGGATCATGATGTCCGTGCCGGAGTGCGCCTTGGGCGTCGCGTGGATGTGAAACGTGAGGCCGCCGATGGCGAGGCGCTGGTCATCGACGAGCGGCAGGGTCGGAATCACCGCGCGGGTGCCGCGCGTGAAGCCCTGCGTGAGCCGCTCCATGAGTTCGAGCCAGCGCGGCGCCTGGCCGCCGCGGGCGGCTTCGATCATGCTCGGGTGGGCCATGAGCTTGACCTGCGGGAAGGCTTCCTGGAAGGCCTGGTTGCCGAGCCAGTGGTCGCCATGCACGTGGGTGATGAGCACGTGCGTGACCGGTTGGGCGGTGACCTTGCGGATCTGGCGCAACACCATGCGGCCGGACTGGACGCTGGAGCCCGGGTCGATTACCACGACGCCCGTGGCCGTCACGACAAAGGCCGGATTGTTGATCAAGCCCTGATTTTCGGCGGAAGGGTCGCCCATGTGCCCGTGAATCACCCAGGTGCGCGGGGCGACGCGCTCGGCGGCGTGGTCGCGCATTTCTTCGGCCAGGACGGGAGCGCCCAGCAGCCAGCCCAGCAAAACCGACAGAAAAGCGCTGCGCGCGCTCATGTCGTGAGATCCAGCCCGGCGTTGCCCGCAACGCCGATCAGCCGAGGCGTGTTGAGCGTGCGCGCGCTAACGGTTTTCTTGTCCCGCAGCCAGCGCGTCACCAGATCCCAGATCGGCTCGCCGCTCGCGCCTTCCGCCACCGGGGCCCAGCCGGCGACCTTGTATTTCCTGTCGGCGTCGAGCGGTTTGCCATTCAGCCGCATGTCCTGGATGCGCTGCCCCATCTTCGCATTCGGGGCGCAGGCGTAGGTCAGCCCGCCCACGCGCACCATGTCGCCGCCCTGCTGCTTGTAGGGATCGGGGTTGAACAGGTTGTCGCAGACGTCCTCGAGGATGTCCTTGATCTGCGCGCCCGTCATCTCGGTCAGCGTCGACATCGGATAGGTGATCGCGGTCTGGTCCATGACGTGCTCGAAGGTGATCGTCTGCCCGGGCAGGATCGAGGTGCCCCAGCGGAAGCCCGGCGAGAAGGCCAGCTCCGCGCCCCTCGCTGCCATCATCGCATCGAGGATGAGCTGATCCCAGCTGCCGTTGAAGTTGCCACGCCGGTAGAGCAGGCCCTCGCTGACGGCGAGCTTTTCTTCCAGCTTGTCCTCGTACGGTGCGCGCACCTTCTCGATCAGCGCGGCCATCTCCTTGTCGGCGGCGATCAGGTTGGAGAAGACCGGCAACAACCGGTATCTGAAATCGGACACCCTGCCGCCTTTCACCTCGAAGTCGAGCACGCCGAGGAACTTGCCGTTCGAACCGGCATTGGTGACGAGCGTGACGCCGCTCTTGTTCTTCACCCTGACCGGCTGCGGCACGCCGTCGTGGGTGTGGCCGCCGAGGATCGCGTCGATGCCGGTGACGCGGCTGGCCAGCTTGAGGTCGACGTCCATGCCGTTGTGCGAAAGGAGGACCACCACCTGGGCGCCGGCGCCGCGCGCCTCATCGACCGTCTTCTGCATTTCCTCTTCCTGGATGCCGAAAGTCCAGTCGGGCACCAGGTAACGCGGGTTGGCGATCGGCGTGTAGGGGAAAGCCTGGCCGACGACGGCGAGCTTCACGCCGTTCATCTCGCGCAGCGCAAAGGGTTTGAATACCGGGTCGCCGAAGTCGGCAGTCTTGACGTTCTGGGCGACGAAATCGACCTTGCCGGCAAAGTCCTTCTCGACGATTTCCTTGACGCGCTTGTCGCCAAGGGTGTATTCCCAGTGGCCGGTCATCACGTCGACGCCGAGCAGCTTGCAGGCATCGACCATGTCCTGGCCCCTGGTCCATAGCGCCGTGGCGGAACCCTGCCAGGTGTCGCCGCCATCGAGCAGCAGCGCGCCGGGGCGACTGGCCCGGAGTTGCCTGACCAGCGTGGCCAGATGGGCGAAGCCGCCGACTTTGCCGTAAGTCCGGGCCGCCTGGGCGAAATCCAGATGGCTGAAGGCATGGGCCGCGCGCGTCCCCGGCGGGATGCCGAAGGCTTTGAGGAAGCGCTCGCCGACCAGATGCGGCGCCTTGCCCAGCGCGCCGCCGACGCCGATATTGACGCTCGGCTCGCGGAAGTAGATCGGCAGCAACTGGGCATGGCAGTCGGTGAAGTGCAGGAAATGCACGTTGCCGAAGCGCGGCAGGTCATAGAGACGCTCGCCGCCCTGGGCGGCGAGCAGGGGGCGCGCGTGGAGGGCGAAGCCGGCTGCGGCGGCTGCGGCAAGAACCTGCATGAACTCGCGGCGGTTCATGGACATGACGATTCTCCGTGGGGATCAAAAAAGCCTGGCGGGGCCAGGCTCGGGGAAGGCGCCCTATTTGTTGACCGGTGAGGCCGGATCGAGTAACAGGGCGACAAGGTCGACGATCTGCTCGGGCTTCAGGGCGCCGACGTGGCCGAAGCGCGGCATATCGGAGCAGGCGCTGAATGCCTTGGCGTTGTAGATTTTGGCGTAGGTGTACCTCTGGATCTCGGGCGAATTGCCGCGCAGCTTGCCATACCCGAGCAGACTCGGGCCGACGGTGCCGAAAGCCTGTTCATTCGGACCGATCTGGTGGCAGTTGTAGCAGCTGCCGCCGACTGCGCCGCCGGCGCCGTCCGTCCAGGTGAATCCACGGCCGCTTTGCGCCAGGGTTTCGCCCTTCTTCCAGTCGCCCATCAGCTTGCCGTCGGCGGGATATTTCACCAGCGCCAGTTGCTTGGCTTCGAGCCGTTTCGTATTTTCGGGCGACGGGTTGTTGGCGGTGCGGTTGCAGATCAACTGCACCATGTCCTCGGCGAGACGGTCGAGACTGGCCTGACCGCGCGGGTTGAAGTCGCGCTTGACGGCTTCGAGGGCCTTGGCGCGGGCCGCAGCAGTGTCGGCCAGGGCGAAGGGCGTGGCAAAGAGCGAGACTATGGCGGCGGAAACGACAACGAGGTTCTTTGGCATGATGTTCTCCCAGTTCAGCGCTTGATGCCGGGGCCTTTGTAAAGCTGGCCGTTCGCGGTGCCGGTCATGTAGGTCAGCAGATAAGTGATCGTGTCGGAAACATACTTCGGTTCGGGAAAGCGTTGCTGCCGGAAGCAGTCGTTCATGCGCCACTGCGAGGTCAGCATCACCCCGCCCGTCATGCGGTAGCCCGGCCAGCCGAGCACGCCCCGGATGGCGCCCTCGGGCCGGGCCAGGTTGGGCAGGTTCTGCATGCGGATGCGCTTGCCGTCGGTGCCATGGCAGGTGTTGCAGGAGAAATCGAAGGGGCCGGCGCGGAACGAGGCGATTTCCTTGCCGATGGCCCAGGCTTCCTTGACCTTCGGCTCCTTCATCGGCACCGCGAACTTCATGTTGCGCGATTGGCCGGCGACGAAGGTGACGAGGTCGGTGATTTCAGGTGCGTTGGCGTCGTTGGGGCCCTGAAAGGGTTTCCTGGCGATGTCCTCGAACTTGAAGCCCTGCTTCTCCACCATGCACCAGACGATGCGGCGTTCCATGTCCATGACCTTGTCGGCGTCGGGATAGTAGCGGGGACTGGCGACGTAGGCGCCCTCGACCTTGCCGATACCCAGGCCCAGGTCGCAGGTCTCGGCCAGCGAGGCGTTCTTCGGTCCGCGCTTTGCGTTCCAGAGTCCCTCCCCTTTCATCTCGTTGAGTTCGGCCGGGTTGCTGGCCTCCATTTCGGCGCGAAATTTCGCGAACTCCGCGTCCGCCTTGGCGTGGTCTATGCTGTCCGCCTGGGCGAAGGCGCCGCTCGTCAGACTTAATGCGGCAACTGCGCCGCACGCGCCGATGGCGTGCAGTGTTCTCATAGTCTCCTCCGTTGTTGTAGTCGGTGTTTCGGGTGTTCAGGCGACGGTGGTTTCGTCGCTGCGTTTGGCGCCCCTGTTGTCGGTCCAGGAGACGGTGACCTTGTCGCCGGGTTTGGCACCTCTGACCTTGAAGCCGAAGACGGGGTTGCGCGAAACGGCGGCGGCGGTTTGCCCGGAGACGACGGTCTTGCCGTTCAGGGCGACGGTGAGGGTCTGGATGAAGTGGGCCGGGATGGTCTTGCCGTCGGCGTCCTTGCGCTGGCCGGTTTCCATCGGGTGACTCATCAGGACGCGGATGTCACAGACATCGCCCTTGATCTGGGCGCGGATTTTCATCGGATCTGCCATGGTAGGTTTCCTTTTCCTGGTCGGGTGGGATCAGCCGCCGCAGCCGCCGACGGTGACCTTGATTTCGCGCTGGGCGTTATAGACTTTGCCGTCGGCCCTGGCGATGGCCTGGACGATGGTGGTCTCGGCGAGCTTGAGCCGCACCGAGACATCGCCCAGCGCGCCGCCGGCGAACTCGAAATAGGCCGACAGCGGGAACGGGTTCTTGCGCGCCAGGATGGCGACATAGGTGGTGTTGGGGATGCTGCTGGTGACGTCGATCGGCACCACGGCGCCGTTCTCGGCGATCTCCGGAGCGCGCATCACCAGACCGGCATGGGCGGCGGCGCCCAGGCCGCCGATCGCCTTGAGCGCGGCATCGAGTTCCTTGGCCTCGAACGCCGCCTTGTTCCAGTCGCTGGCATAGGCCAGCGTCGGCTTGAGCATG
>JAGXSN010000181.1 GCA_018333815.1 Sulfuritalea sp.
GGATTCCGGTGCGGCTGCACGTCTGAAAAAGTCGGCGCCGGCGCGACGGCGCCCGCCGGGTGTCGATGTGCGCCGTTACGCGGGAACTACGTCGTCATCTGATGAAGAGTTGTTTCTTGCCCAGCCCGCTCAGGCGCAGCCTGTTCTCCGGTGTGACCGAGGAAAGCAGGTCGTTGACGAAACGATCCTGCGTGAGGAAGGCGCGCTCCCGGTCCGGGTCGAGCGATGAGACGCGGAACAGCAGGCCATCCGGAATCTGTCCGGTCAGGCCATAACGCAACTGGACGATGCGTTTCTCGATCGCGTTCTCGATGGCGCTGTCGCCGACGGTAAACCAATAGGTGACCGGCTCGCTGCGCATCCGCAGGGTGGCGAAAAGCCGGTTGGCGGAAATGCTGCCGAAGTCGGTCTGCAATTCGGTTTTTTGCAGGTCATGAAGCTTGAAGCCCTGGGCCGGGTAACACACTTCCGGCTTGTGCGCCTGCAGCGTACCGCGCTGGTCGCTGCCGTAAGCGATGGAGAGCATGATGCGGTAACCGTCCGGAGACACATATGTCCGGGTCAGGATCTGGCTGTAGAGCTTGTCGAGCAATTCCTGGGTCTGCGGGTTGACCATCTGGAACACGCGCCGCTCTTCCACCTGCCAGCCGGCGAAGGATTTCGGCACCATCGTTTCCAGATCGATCGTCCGCCCGGCCTCCGCCGCTTTCGTGTCCGGCTGGGCGACGATCGCGCCGACGCTGGTGGCGAACATCAAAACGGCGAGGAGGATGACGATGACGGTACGGCTCATGAGTTGATTTCTCCGAATGACGGTTCCGTTCCAAACTAACAGACAAAAACTACAAAGAGATTTCACCGCCCGACAGGGAAAACCGGGCCCGCCGTCATGCCGCAAGCAGGAACTTTGCACCACACCAGCGGAATACCCGCGCCGCGGAACCCCGTGCGCCAGACAGCGCGAACGGCAATCCGCGTCGCTCGCGATACCCATGCAACAACTGCACGAGGGCGACGAAGGCGCTATCGACATCCTCCGTGGCGGCCAAATCGAGACGCAGGTCGGTGGGCATGTCGGCGATTTCCTTCAATTCCTGACGCAAGCGGGCGAGGCCGCCGGCAAGAAAAACCCCGGAGAGACGCAGAACGACGGTCTTGCCATCATTCGTCCTTTCGATATTGCAGGCCAAGGCATCTCGCTTGCGCCTCTGTTTGCGGCGGTGCCATGCCATCGGGAGGATGCAGGTGAAGAAAAGAGGCAGCACGGCCAGGCCATCGGACCCGTAACGACGCCACAGGGAAGGCTCTTCCTTGATCCGCCACAACCATTCGAGCCCGATCGCCTGCATCCAGCGCGGCGCGCGGCTGACGCAGCCGCCGACGAAATTCACCACCGCGCCGAGATGGCTCACCACCGGCACCGCCAGGCGCGGCAGGTTGCGCACGATCCAGGCCTGCCCCTTGCGCGCGCCGAGCGCCACGACGAGGAAATCCGCGCCGCTGGCGTTGATCTGCGCGATCACCGCATCGGTGCTCATCTCTTCGATGCTGCCGAAGCCCGGATAATGGCAGCCGACGCAGCGCAAGCCTTTGCCTTCCTGGTTCAGGCGGCGACCGGCTTCGGTCGCTACGCCCTGCGGACCGCCGAAGAAATATACCGACAGCGGCGGATGCGCCACATCGCCGCGCAAGCTCTCGAACAGGCTCGATCCGGCCACACGTTCCGGCAGCGGGATCCCGAGCAGGCGGGCCATCCATACCAGAGGCATGCCGTCGGCGAGACTGAGATCGCTGGCGATCACCGCATCGCGAAAGGCGGCGTCGCGCTGGCTGGCGATCAGGAAGTTGAGATTCGGCGTCGTCGCGAAGCACCTCTGCCGGGTCGCGGCAGCCGAGCGGATGCGCACCAGCGCGCCCGCGCCGTCGATCGCGTCAAGGGGCAATCCAAGCAGGCAATATACCGGTCGATCGAAGTCGGGACGCGGGGGGATCATTCCGCCTCCCGTCGGGTTCTGACCCAGCGGGTCTGCCGCTTCAGGAAAAAGCTCAGATACAGGGGGATTTTCCACAATGCATAGAAGGCCGCGGCCAGCAATTGGAACGGAGAAAGCACCCCGCGGCCAAAGCGCCACCAGGCCAGGCTCACGGCGAGCAACAGGCCTGCCGCCGCCGTCAGGGCAATGACCAGGGTCAGGGAAGATGCGCCGAGCAGGACGATCAGCCCGCTCGCTCCAACAAGGATGGCAACCAGGAGAAACAGCAGGGCGAGCGGCGGCACGCACAGATCCAGGGCCAGCGCGACGAGCGCGCGGTTCCGGCGCCGGAGACCGTCGCGCAGCAGGGCCGGCGCGTCGTTGATGATGACACCGAGATGACCATGCTCCCAGCGCCTGCGCTGACTGGCCACGGCCTGCCGCTGGGTCGGGAAGAAGCTCGTTACCTGCGCTTCGGGGCAGAACGAGGCCGGCGCTCCGGCGCGGGCCAGATCGAGGCCAAGCTTCATGTCTTCGACGATATGCCCGCTGGCAACGGGCGCCGCGCCGATGCAATGCCACGGGAAGGCCATGCCCGTGCCCAGCAGATGGCAGGGCAACCCCAGGCGGTGATAGCCCAGGGGTCTGGCCTGGTTCTTGACGATCCAGGCGAACTCCGCGATGCGCGTCGCCAGGCCGCTTCCGGGCGGGGCCTTCATCAGGTCAAGCGCCTGGACGGGCCTTCCGGTCTCCGCGCACCGGCATGCCAGCCAGTCGATCGATCCGGGATGCACAGCGCAGTCGGCATCCACGATCACGAGCACCGGCGGAGGGTCGCGGCCGAGTTGGCGGATTCCGCAATCGAGCGCATATCCCTTACCGCACAACATCTCGTCCCTGCGCTCCACCACTTCCGCGCCTGCGCGCCTGGCGACGGCGGCGGTCTCGTCGCTGCAGTTGTCGGCAACAACCAAAAGACGGTCTCCTTGCCTCAGTTGCGGCTTGAGCGAGGCAATGGTCCCGGCGATCACGGTCGCTTCGTTGTGGGCCGGCACCAGGACAGCCACGCGCGGGCGGGAAAACGGCGGCAGACGGGACCATCGTGGCGCCGGCTGCGCGCAAACGATCTGGACGAGCAAAACCCCTACCGGCAGAAGCACTGACGCGGCAACCGGCGCCAGGAAAAATTCGATCAGGCCCATTCGCCGTCCGTCCCTTCCCGTGCCGCGCCGACCAGGCCGACGAGCCTCGCGGCCTCGGCATCGACGTCATGGCATGCGAGCACGCGTCGGCGGCCGGCCACCCCCATGGATTCGAGACGCGCCGGCGGCGTCGCCAGAAATTCCTCCAGGGCTGCCGCCAGATTTTCAACCGATCCGGCCGGAAACAACCAGCCGTTCTCTCCCGCGCGCACCAGCTCGGGAATACCCGCCACATAAGTGCTGAGCACCGGTCTGCCCATGGCAAAGGCTTCCATAATCACCACCGGCAAACCCTCGGCGAAACTGGGCAACACCAATCCCTGGGCAGCAAGGATTTCCTCGCGCACCTGTGCACCGCCGATCCAGCCGGTGAGGCGAATCTGCGCTTTCAGACCGTAGCGGGCAACCAGGTCTTCGATCTCCCCGCGCATCGGCCCATCGCCGGCCAGAACCAGCTCGAATCGTTTGCCGCGGCCGGCCAGATGATGCATGGCCTCCACCAGCAGCAGCTGCCCCTTTTGCTCGCACAGGCGGCCGACGCAGACCAGGCGCGCAGCCGCGGGAAACTCCCGTATGGTATGAGCATGGAAGTCCCGCTCGATGCCGCAGCGGACAATCTTCACTTTCCGCCATTCGCGCTGAGGCAGCCAGCGGTAAAGCTGGCCGCGGCCGAAAGAACTGACGGCCACCACGAATGCAGCGGACGAGACCTTCTCGCGCAGGGCGAGAAATTCCGGCTTGTCGAATTCTTCCGGCCCATGCACGGTGAAGCTGTATGGCGGTCCGCCCAAAATGCGGATCAGCAATGCCACTTCCGCTGCGTTGCTGCCGAAATGGGCATGGACATGGCTAGCTCCGAATGCCCTGAGCCAAAGCAAGGCACGGCAGGCTTCCGCCAGATATGCCATGTGATAAGGCAACGGACGGTCGGCGCGCAGGCCGAGACGGACAGCCTGGACCAGAGCGGCGCCGAAGCGGCGCGGCGAGCCCAGCAGGACGCGCAGCACCGCGCCGAGTAAAGGCAGGAGGCCCTGTTGGAGCACGTAACGGGTAAGCTCGCGCTCGCGCTCGTCCTGCGGATCGGCAAGCTCCGCGTCCCATCCGCGCAGGCCGATGCGCAGCACGGCGCAGCCCTGACGCTCCATGGCACGGATCTCGCGCCGGATGAAGCTATGACTGACCGACGGATATCGATTGATCAGATAGGCTAGGCGCAAGTCCGCCCTCGCGTTCATTTATATTCAATGAGTTGGGGACGGGCGTTGGCAATCCGGCGCGCGTGAAACCGCAGCTGTCCGATCAGGCCGGGAAAATTGCTCAGGACGAGGAAAAAGGACCAGACGACGTTTTTTCGCCAGGGTTGCGCGCCGCGCAGGGCAAGCCGCACGACCTGAAGCGGATAGATGGCGAGAAGCAGACCGACCCACGGGCCGATCAGCAGGAATGCCGAAAGGATCGTTGCCGGCAGCAGGGCTGCCCAGAACAGGATGCGCCGGCATTCCTGCACCCAATGCCGTTCCGGGGGGGCGCCGTGCAGATGCGCACCTTCGGCGAAGGCATGCCCCCCGCGCAGCGCCCTCGTCCACCACTGGCCGAAGCGCACCATCATCGCATCATGGCGGGTCATCTCCCTGTCGAGACGCCGGACGCCCCATCCGGCCGCGCGCAGACGGACGCAGAGCTCGGGTTCCTCCCCGGCGATCATCCCGGCGCGGAACCCGCCCACCGTCGCGAAGGCCTCTACCCGCACCATGAAATCGCCACCGCAGGATTTTGCCGCCCCGGGAGGCGTATCCCATTCCCGATCGCACAGGAAATTATAGACCGACCGTTCGGGGAAACGCTCGCGCCTCCTGCCGCAAACGATCCCAACGGACCGATGGGCCGCCAGATAATCAGCCGCATGGTCGATCCAGCCTGGGACGACCTCGCAATCGCCATCGACGAACTGGACCAGGCGGATGTCCGGGTGCATGGCCCCGATCCGTTCGAAGCCGATGTTGCGCGCCCGCGCCGCGGTGAAGGGGATCGTCAGGTCCAACTCGACGACATCGACGCCCGCCTCGCGCGCTGTCTGCGGGGAACCGTCGGTCGACCCGGAGTCGACATAGACGACCGATTCGACGCCGGCCACGAGCGAAGCAAGGCAGCGTTGCAGTCTCTCCCCCTCGTTGCGGCCGATCACCACGGCACCCACCCGCAGTCCGCTCATGACTGCCCCGCGCGCAGTTTCACGACCGCCGGCACCCCGACGGCCAGGGCGCCATCCGGTACATCGGTGATGACCACGGCGTTCGCGCCCACCGTCACGTTGTTGCCGATCCGGATGCTGCCGAGCAGTTTCGCGCCAGCGCCGATCTCGACGTTATCGCCGATCCAGGGAGCGCAGGGTTCCGCCACGTTCTTGAGGCCGACGACGACGCCGTTGCGCACGCGGCAGTTGTCGCCGAATCGGGCATAACCGCTGATCACGATTCCGCCGAAATGATCGATGACGAAGTTGCGGCCGATCTGCACTTCGCAAGGAAGCTCGATGCCGGTGGCCATCTGCACCAGCTTGTAGAGGACCTTGTAGGCCAGGGAAAACGGCTTGCGCAGCCAGGCCGGCCTGACCCGGTAGCGCCAGCGCCCGAAGCGGTATACCAGCAGCGCCCAGTATCCCTGGGCCGTCCAGTCGTTTCCGTGTGCCCGCAAATCCGCCCGGACGTTCTCGAACATGAGCGCGCTACCTCGTCGGCCGACTGGCCCAGCGCGTGGCGAGCAGCAAACTCCAGGTCGCCCCGACATGCCGCCAGTTGGAGCCGATCGCGCTTGTTCCCCGCCGCCTCAGGATGTCCTTTGCCGCAAGGATGGTGTCGGCCAGGATCGCCAGCAGAAAATGTCCAAACAATCCGGCGCAACCGTAGTGCTTGCGAAAGTAGAGAATCTCGCTTTCGATCTGGAGGGCCGATATTTGCTGGCCGTCGCGCGTCAGATCGCTGTCCGACCGGGCGCTCTCGCCGCCCAGATGAACCACCGTGGTATGCGGGTAAAAAACGACCTTCCAGCCGGCCTGTTTTGCCCGGCGGCAGTAATCCACCTCCTCGAAGTAGAGAAAGAAGCGCGGGTCGAGCAATCCGACCTGCTCGATCACTTCGCGTCGGATCAGAAAATAGCACCCGGGCACCCAGTCGCATGCGCGTATCGATGCGTGATCCCAGCGCAGATCGTCCGCCATGCGCACCCAGGGGAAAAAGCGTCCCAGTCCCGTCTTGGTCAGGAACACATTGAGGGGCGTCGGGAAATACCGGCAGGAGGGTTGCAGGCTGCCGTCGCGACCGGAGAGCCGTACCCCCAGGATGCCGCAGTCGGCTCGGCTGTCCATGAATGCGAGGGTTTCCTTCAGCGTGCCGGGTTCGACAAACGCGTCGGTGTTGAGCAAGAGGACATACTTGCCGCGGGCTGCGGGCAGGGCTTGATTGTTGGCGCGAGCGAAACCGATATTGGCGGCATTGGCGAGCAGGCGGTGATGCGCATACTCGCGCCGCAGCAGATCGACCGAACCGTCGCGCGATGCATTGTCGACCAGGATGCATTCCATCTCGACGCCCGCCGCCGCCCGCTCGAGCGCGGAGAACATTCTCGGCAAGAGATGGCCGGTGTTGTAGTTGACGAGCACGACGGTGAGTTGCATGGCGGCCATTCACCGGTTGTCGTCAGCGTCGGCCAGAGCCACCACTTCATCGACATAGGCGGCCAGTTCCGGCCGACCTGCTGCGCTGGCGCGCAGCAGCGGGTCGAGAAAGCCGAGCACCTCGTCGGGATCGGCGATGAAACCGCCCTGCCCGTCGGCGCCCGCGCAAACGAACAGGCCTGACGCGAGGCGGCAGAAAACGCCGATATCGGCCACGGTCGTATGCACCTGATTGGGCGGACTGAGAATAAGCAGCGTCCCGTAGTCGCGCATCATGAACAGCGCGTGGGCGAGATGGGACCCCTCGATTCCCGCCACGACCGCCGCGCCGCGACAGGCAGCGGCGATGTCGCGGAACGACGCCCGCCCGATGTCGACAATCTGGAAACCTTCCCGCGCGAGCCGTTCCGCCAGCACTGCTTCGTTCACCATCCGGCGCGGCGAGCCCGAATCGCCGCGATACAGGTAAACCCTCTCCCTGCCTTCGCGCGCGGCAAGTGTCCGCCGCAGACCCGCATAGCGGCGCGTCTTGTGCGGATTCTGGGCGAATTCCTCAATGATGACGAGGCTGTCCACCCGCCCCACCCCGATGGCTTGCGGAGCTTCGAAGCCCAGTTCCGCCAGGTAGCCGGCTTCGTGCCGGTAGGCCGGCCGGCTGGCGCCGACGGGCTTGCCATATTCCCTGGCAAGGGTCAGCGCCGGGAGATCATCCTCGAGCCAGTGACCAAACCATGACGCTCCCGCGCAACCTCCCACCAGGACGCCGTCGTCGAGCTGCTCGAAGGGGGACACCCAGGGCGGCAGCAGACGGCGCAGCACCGATTTCGGCGAGTAAATGCTGCCCAGTTCGACGCGCTGCGCGCCCGCAACGTAAAGCGACCCATCGATGAACCAGGCGTCATCGACCCAGTGCACGGACAATGGCGGAAAATCGATGGTCCGCCTGCACAGGTGTTCGTCGACGATCTGCCTCGGGGTGTAGTTCGGCGTGGCGCGGATGCGGTCATAGTGGTCTTCGAGATGAAACGGCGAGTGCGCTCGGAAGCGCCGCCCCGGGCAGAGCTGAATGGTGCGGCGGGCGACCCGGCCGATCCCGAGGCGATTGCCGCCGAGAAACCGTCTGGCGTAATAGGTCCCGGGATGGAGCAATGTCTGCAGGTAAACGGGGAGTGTGTTCTCTGGGCTGAATCGGATCATGGCTCTCAGGTCTGGAATCTGCCGGAAGAATCGTCCTTGCATACGAACGACATAAGCGGCGCGAGTCTACTTTCCCAACGTTACAGATTTGCGAATTGGCACAGGGCGCAACGCTGACCGTCAAGACCGCCGTTTCAGCTCGGCAGTTCGGTCAAACGGGTTCTGCCCGGAACAGGTCGCGATGCTCGGACAGTTGGGCGCCGAAACTGCAGCGAGCATCGAGGAGGGTGTCGCGCAAGCGCATACAGGCCGATCGCTTGGCTTGGTAGAGCTCGGCAGACGCCGCAAGCCGCCTGATGCAGGCGGCCAGACTTTCCGCGTCGTCGGTATGAAACTCCAGGATCGCTTCGTGCAGGATCTCCGCAGCCGGAACGACGGCGTTGGTGACGACGGGACGACAAAGCAACACGGCCTCGGCGACGACCTGCGCGAACCCCTCGCAGAAGTCGCTGCGCGTCGGTACCACGACGACATGGGATGCGCGATAGCGGGCCAGCAAACTCTCGCGGTCGAGCTGGCCGTGCAGGCGGAATATCGCGGACAGGCCCAGGGCATCGACCCGGCGCGCCAGCTCGTCCAGGTCGCCGCCATCGCCGCAGACCTCATGGACGAACCGACCGGGATGCTCGGTTTCCAGCAGTCGCGCCGCGGCCAGATGGTCGAAAACGCCCTTGTTGCGCTCGATGCGACCGGCAAACATCACGCGGAACGGCACAGCCGAGGCCGGCGCCGCGGTTTCAGGCGGGAAATGGCGGGGATCGAATAAAACCCTGAACTGGACGACGGGCAGTGCGCTCCCCGGCGCCAGGCATCTCAGCTGACGCTCGATCAGCGGCGAAACGCAAAAGGCCGCATGGGCCACATGGCGAAAGAAAAGCCGGTCGGCGCCCAGCCACAGTCTTTTCAACAGGGTCCGGGGGGAAAAGCCGTTGGGCCAAAGCGAGTTGTGCAGCACCGCGACGATCCGCACCCCGAGAATGCGCAACGGGAGAAGAAAGATCCAGTCGGTAACGCCCGAGTCGACCAGCATCACCCGCGGACGGTGGCGCAGGGCAAGCCTGGCGAGAACCAGCGCCTGGACAAACTGCCCCAAATGGTAGCCGACGACAGGGATGGGAAAGACTGTTTTCGCATGGTGGGCGACGCAGAAATTGTCACGGCGCGACCGGGCCGGGCGCGGATTGCCGGACAAGGCGTAGACCCTGAGGCGGGCTTGGCGGGCGAAGGCGAAAAACTGCGAGGAATAGGTTTGAACGGGTGGGGATGGATTGCTTTGGCCTTGCGACCAGAGGTCGAATGCCGCGACGATGTCGCCGGAGCATTCGCAGTAGATGACATCGAAGCGTTCAGCCTTTTTCATCGCACAAATCAACTGCAGCGCCGGCTGTGACCGGATCGCGATAATGCCTGCGATCGGCCGCCACCGGCAGCAGGTCGGGCAGGCAGGCCAGCACGTCGCCGTGCCAGGTCGCGAAACGATAGCCCTCCCGGGACAGTCTGGTGCGGCAGGCGGCACGCTCCGCAAAGGCGAGGTTGCATTCCTCGTAGGCGATCACCGCAGGACGGATACGCCGGAAATCGATGCTGCGCAAAATCTGTGCGTCATACCCCTCGGCGTCGATCTGGATGAAGTCGATCGAATCGAAACCGTTCCTTGCGAGCAGCTGCGCCACCGTCAGGGCCGGTACCCGGGCTTTTGCGATGGCCTGGTCGAAGCCTGGAATCTTGCTGCGATGCGTGGCGATCGTCGCATAGTCGAGACTGGCTATTCCGCTCGCCCATTCGGGAATACCCTCCTTGCGCTGCAAGTAATACAAATCGAGTGCACCCGGCCGGTCGGCGACGACTGCCTCTTCGACGATGATGTCGGGCCGGTCGCGGTACATGTGGCGCAGGCCGGCTGCGAGGATTGGCTGCGGCTCGACCAAGATGCCCTTCCAGGGAAAACGGTTAACCCAGGCGTAGCAGGGATCCTCCTGAATGCCATCGTTCGCGCCGACCTGGAGGAAACGCACGGCGCCCGCGCGGCGCTGGTTGAGAAGGTAGAGGGCGAAATCGAGGATGAAGATCAGTTCGCCGTCGAAGGGCCGGCGGATCCTTTCGATCCGGTAGCCGGCACGGTTCAGGATTGACTGGATCAGCTGTTTCATGCCGGCTTCCGTAGCGAAATGGGGATCAGGACAGGGCAGGCGCAAGCAGCGCGTCGAGCAGGCGCCCCGCGCCGTAGGCAAGCGGAAGAACGGCCAGCACGCGGATTTCGTAGCCAAAGTCGTTCAACCCGTGCCGGCCGTTGAGAAAGAATATCAATGGAACGGCGATGAGATCCTTGAGGGCAACGACCGCGACCGCGGCCAGGAAACCGTGGCTTGCATAGGCCAGCGGAACCAGGATCAGCACCGCAAGGAGAATGACCGCATTGACCCGCACCAGATACGACGCTCTGCCGAGTGCGAGATAGACCTGCAGCATGATCGCATAGCGTCCGCCCACCAGCGAGAGTCCGAGGATGGCGAGGATCACTCCCGCTGCCTCGTAACGGGTGTCGTACAGCAACCGGATGATCGACTCTCCCAGTGCGCAGATCATCCCGGCGGCCGCAAGCAGGGCGATGTCCGACACGCGCCTCAGGCGGAAACAGGCGGCGCGGAATTCCGCCGTGCCGATCCGTTGCACTTCGCTCAGCGCCGGCAGGGACACCGCGTTGGTGATGCGGGTGATCGTGCCGAGGGCCATGGCGGAGAGGGTGAGCGCGATTGTGTACAGACCCAGTTGCTCGGGCGCGATCAGGGCGCCGAACAGCAGGCGATCGACGTTGCTCGCCAGCACGCCGATGACCGACGAGAGCAGCACGGCTCGTCCCAGCGCAACCAGCTCCTCCAGGCTGCGCCGCTCCCAGCGCAGGCGGCGATTGCCCGGACCGGGCAGGACGCGATGGGTCAGGTACGCCGATGTCAAGGCCGCCGCCAGCGCCCCGCCCGCCAGCGCCCACGGGGACGGAAAATGCCACGCCCAGGCGACAGAGACGACCAGGCCGGCCAGCTGCCCGAGAATCTCGACCATCATGACACGTCCCATGTCCAGGCGCCGATAGGCCAGATACAGATTGGTCGACTGAAAGCCGGTGATGATCGCGGCTGCCGCGCCGGCGAGAATCAGGGCCGGCAGCGATGGTTCGGCCAGGGTCGTTCCCCCGGATACCAGCCCCTGATGGTTGGCCAGGTGAAGGAGCAGCGCGGCAAGGGCGGCCACGGCCCAGATCAGGAAGCCGCGGACGATCTGCACCGTCCATGCGGTATCGAGAAAATCCTGATCCTCCTCCCGCCGGCTTCGCACGATGCTCGGCAGCAGACCGACATCGGAGAGCATGGTCACGATCGTCACGACAGTGAATACGATCGCCATGGTTCCGAACATCTCGGGAGCGAGCAGGCGCGTCAGGATCAGGGTGCTGATCAGGCGCAGCGCATGGCCCGCCATCTGGCCGGCGCCGATCAGTCCGCCAGCCCGCCAGACGCGGTGCGTCAGCGACATGGTGACCGTATCGCCCGCACCGGCAACCTCGCCGCTCACGGCCGGCTTCCGGAAGGACCGGAATGATGCTTAAGTCGCAGGGTACGCTCGCGCACGGCTCTCAGCTTGGGCGCAGCCTGCAGACTCTGGCCATGAAACTCGGACAACCCCCAGCAGCCAAACTGGCCATAGGTGGACATGTCCGCGAACAGCACCATCAGGGCGCCTTGCGTCTCCTCCTCCCAAATGTCCATGTAGCGGGCGTAAAGCGCCTCCATCTGCGGATGCCTGTTCGCGGCGAGGCAGAAATCCTTCTTGTCCGGGGGATTGGTGACGTGCTGGCCGCCCTCGTAGGCGATCAGCACGACGCCGGCCTTGCGGGCGAGTTCGACATTGGCGCGAATGACCCGGCGGGTCTTCTCGAGATCTTCTGCGAGCAGGGCCATGAGGGTATCGGGATTGCTTCCGGGTTGCGCCGCCCGATGCAGGTCGTGGCCGAAGTAGGGGGCGATCGCATAGGCGTCGATTCCGTTGGCCAAGCCCGGACGGGACAGCAACCTGCCGGCCCGGTGCAGATGGACGGCCTGGCCGCCGAGCACCCGGACAAAGCGGTCGCTACCGCCGAATTCTTCCGCGAAGATGCGGAAGATCTGCAAGGAGCGCTGCAGGTAGAACTCGTCGGCATCGCGCAGGCCATGACGGGCAGCCTCCTGTGCGGCGTATTGGTGCTGCGGGAACATGCCATTCCACACCTCGTTCGAATACTCGAGGTAGAACTTGAGCTGCCGCGGCAGGCGCGTGCGGATCAGCCGCGCCATGTTTCTCACATAGTGATCGCTCGCCGCATGCGGCACGTTGAACCATGGATTCGCCTCCAGCGTCGCCGCCAGATCGATCATGTATTCGAGAGCGACGCCTCTGTCCTGCTGTTGCGTCGCATGGCGGATGGTCGTCCTCTCGGCCCACTCGGCGCTTACCTTTTCGTTGGCATTCGCCCAGTCCATGAATCGCAGGACGCGGAAACCGCGCAGATAGTCGAGATAGGCCGGGTTGAACGGGGACGTTTCGGCTCCGCGCGCTTCGTCCGGCATGGCCAGGCGGATGTTGCGCAGCGGATCGGTTGGGTTGGTTTTCAGCACCTTGAGGATCAAACTGTTCTTCGGCCTGACCTCGACGACAAGCCGGCGGCCGTCCCGGTCGACGATTTTCCCGTCCAGGCCGACGAAAATCTCGCCTTCTCCGTCATAGGTCAGCAGGTAACGTCCGGCCGGGACGTGCGGTCCCAGCAACACCACCGTCGCCGCTTCCTGACCCGGTCGCAACGAACGGATCCATCCAGTGGCATCGAGGTCGATGGGCTCCCCGGTGTTCCATGTGTCCGAGCCGGCGCGCTGCGGAATCCAGGGCCCCGCCTGCTTGAAAACATCCTTGAAAGGCAAAGTCGGCGACCAGTAGCGTACGCCGTGCAGGTTGATTCCCCATCCCTTGTCGGGCGGCGCGGCGAAGGCATAAGCCCAAGAGAGGGCGGCGACGATGGTTCCCGTCAGGAACGCGACTGTGCGCGGCAAGCGGGCCGGCCGGCCGGTTGTCGGCGTTCCCCGATCAGGAAGCATAGCCGGTCACCTCGTCGAGCAGGGCCGCCAGGCGGATGCCGGCCACTTCGTCGGAACATTCGCGTGCCGCAAAATCCTCTCCTGACTTTCCGAGCTTGACGCGCAGATCGGCATCGGCCATCAACTGCACAATGGCGCCGCGCAGTGCGGCTGCATCGCCGGCAGGAACCAGCCGTCCGGTCACGCCATCGACGATGTAATCCCGCGTTCCGACGCAGGCTGTCGCGATCGTCGGGATGCCCAGTCGCAGTGCAGTAATGAAGGTCACTTGACCGGCGGCGGTCGGGGTGTCGAGCAGGGGCACGACATTGACTGCGGCGCCGGCCAGGATGTCGATACACTGCTGTTGCGACAACCCGCTCAGCTTGATCAACATGGGGTCATCGGGCAACCGGGCAAGCAGATCCGCGCGGGCGATGATGACCGTGCGCAACCCGGTCGCCTTGACCGCGGCCGCGAGGGTTGCATAGTCGCGCTGTGCGGAGCCGAGGCTGACGAGATACCCTCCGGCGACCGGACTGGCGCCGCCAACCTCGACCCTGCCCCGCTGCAACGGAATAAAACGGAAACGCGACTCGGGCAAGCCGAGCCAGCGCGCATAGGCAGGAATTTCCTCGCGCGCATGCACGACGAAACGATCGACCCGCCGCAGCGCCTGTCCGCTCGCCTTTCCTTTCAGTCGGCCGCCGATCGCACCGAGATTGAAGTTCCAGGCGATGAATGGCAGGTGTCGCGACGCTCTGGCCAGCAACAACGCCGAGGCAGCCAGGGCAAGCTGGGGAAAGGCCGTCACCAGCCCGTCGGGCAATTTTTCGAGCCCCTGGCGGGCATAGCGGAAATGGTCGCGCCACTCGGCCAATGCGGTCACCGGTCCGCGTTGGTGCCATGAAGCGGCGCTGTCCGGGTGCGCCTTCTTGATGAATCGGTAACGATTCCCGGGGCAGAAATCGTCGATCCAGCGATCGCCGTTGCCGGAAAAGAAATTGGCCAGGATCAGGATGCGCTTGCGCTGGAGGGAAACTCGCGGGCCGGCGTTCATGGTCTCGCGCCCATGCTCATCAAGCCCTGGCCAGCGCCGTACGGGGCGGTTTCGCTGCGGCGGGCTGCGCCGCCGGCCCAAGCCGGAACTCCTGCGTCCTGGCCTGCAGTCGCGCCGTCACGGCAACCGCTAGGCCGGCCAGCGACCAGTAAACTACCGGTATGAAGGAGATGCTGCTCACCGTGAAGATGATGACCAGCGCCCCGATCATCGTCGCCAGCACGCTGCGCCCGATGCCGTGCAGGCTGTCCGCCTTGGCGGGAAACCGCCGCAGCCACAGGAACAGCCGCGCCAGAACCGCGACGAAAAAACCAAGGAACAGCCCCAGCCCGACCAGGCCGTTCGCCAGGGCGATGCTCAGGTAGGTATTGACGATGTCAATGATGCCCTGGCCCTGACGCAACTCCTCGAGATAAAGCACGAAGTCGTAGGATCCGAACAGGGGATTCTCGGCGATGATCCGCAGGGAAATTTCCAGCAGCAACTGCCGGTAGGTGATGGTGTCTTCTTCGATGGCGCCGATGAAAGGCAGGTGATCGAGCAGGCGCTGACCGAATTCTGTCGAGAGCAGCACCGGCGCCCCGATCAGGGCCAGCAGCAGTAGCTTGAACAGGTTGCCGGCGGAATTCATGCCGATCAGCGCCAGCACGAGGACGATCGCGGCATAGCCCATCCACGGGCCGCGCGAGATCGTGACCAGCAATCCTCCCAGCAGGAGGACGAATCCGAGCCACCACCATCCCGGCTTGCTCAATGGCTTGAAGGCGGCATGAATCCCCAATGCCACCGCCATCAGATAACCGAGCGGAATCGGTTGCCCGGCGGTGGCTTGAGCGCGCAGGATGTCGCCGCGAAACAGGTATCCGGAAAGCGCATTGGGCACTCCCAGCACCTCCGGCAGCGAGGCATACAGCAGCCAGCCCCACGAGAACTCGAACAGCGCCACGGCGCCGAGAATGAACGCGCCGAGGACGAATGCGAGCAACGCGTCACGCTGCTTGCCCTCGCTGTCGAGAGCTCGGCTGAAAACGAAATAGGGCAGTATCACGTCGATGAACACATTGAAGCCGGACCGCATCGAGTTCGTCAGCGTGTCGACCGGCAGGCGCAGCAGGATGTCGAGCGCCAGATAGCCCAGCAGAAGCTTGTCCGGCAACGTTCCGCCCAGCGGCCTCACGCCGGGCTGGCCGACAAGGCGCAACGCCAGGGGGAGCAGCAGGACCAGCGTGAACAGGCGGATCGGCGTCAGGGCGAAGAAATGATTGATGATGCCCAGACCGGTAATATTGGCCGACATGTGCGGCAGCACGCCGACCAGCAGGAGGAACAGCGCGGGCTTGTTGTGCTCCTTGGGGGCCTGGACCAGCAAAACCGCGGCGGCAGCAAAAACAAACAGCCAGTAATCGTGCGCGACGAAGGCGATGACCGTCAGCGCCAGCCAGAGATTGCGTCGCCGCCGGTAATCCGCGGGCGCGACGCCGGCAGCACAGACGGGGCGCTGCGCGACGAGGAAGACGCAAGTCGCAATGACGAGAATGACGACCAGCGCTCTTAGATGCTCGGGCATGATCGACTCTGCCTGCGCCCGCGCCGTTCCGCCGTCAGCCTTTGGCCGGCTTGCCTGCGGTGCGGGGACGAATCAGTCGCGCCAGGACGGAGTCGAGGAGGAACAGCGCGGACAGGGCCGCCATGATCAGCACGATGCCGGCCGCTCCGTGCATGAACCCCTGGCCGGCTTCGTCGCCGAGATGGAAGGTTATCAGCACCAGTGCCATGACCCGCACGATGTTCGCCGAAAAGGCGATCGGCAGGATGCTGGCGAGCATGATCGCATTGTGCAGGGGGCTCTTCCTGGCAAGGAGGTACATATAGAGCGTGCCCAGCGCCGAAAGACTGAACATCGAATTGAGACCCGAACAGGCATCGGCGACGAGCAGCTGGTACTGACCGACCGTCAGCATCACGCCGTCCAGGGCGGTGGGATAACCCATCACATGGAGCAAAGCGTCCGCGATGTGGGAAACCCAGTGCTTGAGCGGGCCGGTAAGGGCATCGACCAGCGTTCCCGGCAGTGGAATCATGAAAACGATGAAGACCAGGGGAAACCAGAGTACGCGCACCGCCTGCCAGCCGCCGAGCAGCAGCAGCACGCCGAGCAGGACGGGGATCTGCGATCCGATGAAAAGTATCGAGATATCGAGTGCGCGACCGGCGAAATAAAAAACCAGACCGATGATGAAGCTCATCCAGCCTAACCAAGGCGATGGCGCTTGGCCCGTTTCCGGCAGGGCGCGACCGCGAAAAGCGATCAGGCCGGCCACGACCAGGAACACGATCAGGCCGTGCGCATGATCGTCTTCCTGCCAGATGCCATTCAGGGCCCACCAGTAAACGGGCAGGTACATCGCCAGCCAACCGATCAGAACGATCAGCCAGGGCAAGGCCTTGGGGTGGCAAACGCTTTGCAGGAGGGTGGACAGGGTCTGAGTATTCATCGGCTTAGCTTCGCTGAACGTGGCGGATCATTGAAAACCGAACCCACCACCACGACGCCCGCGTCGACGAGAGACTTCACCAGCCGGCGGCAAGCGGGGACGGAAGTGAGGTTATTGCGCGCCAGGACGACAGCGCCGCTGGCGCGAATGGCGATCGTTTGGGCATCGGCGCTGGCATCGCCCGCCGGGGTGTCGAGGATGATGACATCGAATTCATGCGCCAGTTCTTCCAGCAGCTTGGCGAACAGGGGGCGCAACAGCAGCTCCTGCGGATTCGGCGGCTGGGGACCGGCGGCCAGCACGGAAAGGTCCATGAACGAGGGGATGCGGCGGATGGCGTCGATCGTGGCGCGGCCGGAAAGGATCGTTGTCAATCCGACGCGGTTATCCAGGTGGAACAGGGCATGCTGGCGCGGGTTGCGGATGTCGGCATCGATCAGCAGGGTATGCTCTCCGAGCTGGGAGAACACCACCGCGAGATTGGCGGCAAGGTAGCTGCGCCCTTCGCCACGGCCGGGACTGACGACGGCGAGCGTCTTGCGTTCGCTCTCGCCGGTGAACCAGCGCAGCAGCAACTGACTGCGCAGACCGCGCAGGGATTCGACGTGTCGGCCGAAAGGCTCGTAGGCGGCGACCAGCTCGGCCGAAATCTCATTCTCGTGCTCGCGCTTGATCAGATAGGGATAATCGAACTGACAGGCCAGCGCCTGCTGGATGTCCTGCTCCGACAGCAGCCCCAGATTGATCGCAGCCTCGCCGAACCGCAGGCCGGTCTCTTTCTGCAGCCGCAGAATACGTTCGGCATCGCCGAGCGAAAGCCGCCCGCCGTCCACCAGAATGGCGCCGATCGAACGATCGCGCAGATGCAGATTCGCTTCACTGACGACATTCATCAGGCCGGCTCCGCTCGTCGACCCCGTCGCAGCCCATGGAACCAGGCGCCGAATTCGTCGGCCCGTTCCTTGAAAGTGCGCCGTTCGGATTTCGGTTGCAACGCAACCAGCAACGGCACCCCCTCGAACCCGGACAAGTCCTCGGGCGACCGGACGCGGCGATTCAGGAACTCGAGTCCCAGCGCAAGACCCAAGCCAAGCATCAGCCCGACGATGACGGCAGCGGCGATATTGCGCTTCCATTTCGGCCCCGAAGGGGTGATCGGCTCCACTGCGGGACTCAGCACCCGCACGTTGGGCTGATCGAAGCGGCTCTCCAGACTGGTTTGGCTGATGCGCTGGATGACCAGATCGTAAGCGCGCTGCGCACTTTCGACGTCGCGCATCAAGAAGGCCAGTTCGTCGCGGTCCCCTCTCAGGGCAAGGACACGCTGCTTTTGCGCTTCGACCATCGCCCTCAGCTCGTTCTCGCGCTGGACCGCGACGCGGGTGGCCGCCACGGAAGTCCCCGAGACGCGCTGCGCCTCTTCCGTCAGTTTTTTCCTGAGACCGGCAATCGCGGTCTCCAGTTGGACGCGCTGAGGATGGTTGGCGCCGATATGGGTGCTGATCGAAGCCAGTTGCAGCTCCGCCTTGGCCAGATCGCTCCTGAGTCCCTGGATCGCGGGATCTTGCTGCACCTCGGGAGACAGGACGTCGCCGCTGGTTTTCTGCCGGCTCAGGCTGACTGCGGTTTCCGTCTGGGCGGCGGCCAGATCGCCCATCACGGCGGCCAGCCGCGCGCTCTCCTGATCGAATCTTTCGTCTGCGATGGCAATGCCCTTCGCCTTCTGATAGGCGGAAAGCCTGTCCTTGGCGGCTTCGAGCGCTTCCCTCAATTCCTTCTCCCGTTCGTCGAACCACACGCCATGCTGGCGGGCCGGCTCGACGCGCAGATCGATGGTGACGCCTATGTAGGCCTGGGCAAAGGCATTCGCCACCGCCGCCACGAATTTCGGATCTCGCGCCGTATATGACAAGGTTATTATGTTGCTGCCGCGCGTCTGCTTGACCTCCAGACCCTTTTTGAGCAAGTCGCCCCAGTATTTTTCGAGCGGGAACCGGCCTCCGGTATCCTCGCGCCAGCGCTCGACAGCCAGCGGAACCTTGTCGAGGCGGGTCATGCTCACCACCTTTTGCGCCACCCGGTCGCTCATGATGATGTCGGTCTGGGTCGCCATGTAGCCGGGCGAACCGACCGCAACGCCGAGCGCGCCGGCGATCGGATCAGCCCTGACATCCACCAGCAGGGAGGTGGTCGCCGTGTACTGTTTCGGCAGCTGCAGGTTGATGAGCGTCGCCACCAGAATGATGGCCAGGGGAACCAGGGCGGCCACGCGCCAGTGGGCGCGCAGCATCTGGAGGATTTGCAGGAAGCTCATGACATGTAGGGATGCTAGAAGAGGCTTGCGCGAATGAAGATAACGTCGTCATGACGGACGAGGGTGTCGTGGTTCGGTTCGATGAGGAGGATCATCTTGCCGGTTTCGTCACGACGGTGAAGACGCAGGCCGCGCTCGGTGCCGCGCAGGGTGATCCCCCCCCCCAGCGCCAGCGCATGGCGCACCGTCAT